>QHOP01000168.1 GCA_003219345.1 Verrucomicrobiota bacterium | reverse complement strand
ATACGACGGCCATCCGGATGCCACGCGGCGTAGCGAATGCCATCGGGCGCACTGGCCGGCGCGTTGAGCGTGCGCACGACCTGGCCGTCCGCCGTGCGATAGATGAGCGCCTGGCCGCCGACCACGTCGAAAAACATTTCACCGGTCGGGTTGAATCGAACGGGCGCAACCTTGGCGGGGCCGGGAATGGATTTCTGTTCCAGGCCGTTGGTGCTGCTGAGAAAGTGCAACGAACCGATGTGTCCCACCACCAGCGCGAGAGAATCAGGTGTGAAAGTGATCAGCTTCGCGCCGCGCGGGAATTCAATCGGGCGGGGCACTCGCGTTCGCAAGTCCCAGAGATGCGCATGGCCAGCAATGTCGCTCGTTGCCAGAAAAAGTTCATCCGGACTCGTGATGACGTCGGTGAGCCGCGTGCCCTGCGTGGGGAGTTGGTATTGCACCACGTCCGTCACGGTGTCGCGGACGGTCAGGTTGCCCTGGTCGTCGTTGGTCGCGTAAACTCGGAAGCTTGCGCTGAAATTGAACGAGTAGTCCCGGTCAGGAGTCGTGGCCCATTGCTTGAGCGAGCGGAGGTCGGGGAGCGTGAAGCAGGCGATGGCTTCGTTGCGAAGATCAAGACTGTTGGTGCGGACGGCGGCGCGGGCCAGCTCGGCGAGGCCGGCGAAACGCTGGCCGGGCTGGCCAGTGAGGCGGTTGGCGCGCACCCAGTTGAGGTTCGCTTCGTGCAGACGGACGACGAGGTCGGCCTCGGCGCGCTCTGCGCGCTGGAGATTCTTCTTCGTTTGCCGGATCTGGGCCGATGCCCAAAGAAAGCCACCGACGGCCAGCGCGGTGACGAACGTGGCGGCCACACCGTACTTCGCGACGATCGCGAAACGCCGTTCCATCACGTGCAACCGGCGCACCGACTTGCCGGCTTGCAGGAGCAGCAAGTCTTCGCGCATGGACTCGGCGGTGGCGTAGCGGTGTTGCAAGTCCGGGTCGCACGCCTTCAGCACCACTTCGTTCAGCTCGAGCAGTGCGCGTCCGTCCGCGAGTGTGTCGAGGTCTTCGGGGAGTTTTGGGAAATCATTTCGATTCTGTCCGCTGCTGATTTCGTAAATGACTTTACCGAGGCTGAACACGTCGGCGGCGGCGCTGCCGGGGCCTTCCGGCGGCACGAAGCCCTCCGTGCCGACAAATGAGTGCGAGGAGTCCATGGCCGAGACCAGGCCGATGTCCGCCAGCTTGGGCACACCATGCACGAAGATCACATTCGACGGCTTGATGTCGCGGTGGACGAGTCCATGCACGTGCAAATGCGCCAGCGCGCGTGCGAGGGCAAGGCTGATGGCGAGACACTCATCGGCCGGGAGCCGCTGCTGCCGGGCGCGCAGTTCCTTGAGCGTCTTGGGGACGTAACGTTCGGGGAAAATTTCCTCGCCCGTCTCAATGTCATCGGCGAGCTCCATCACATAGTAGAAAAAGCCGGCGGCGTCATTGCGTCCGACGTGCAGTAGGCCGACCTGCGAGTCATGCCCGAGGGACACCGGCTCGAAACGTTGGATGCCGGCGAACTCGCGGTCGAAGGGACGGTCTTCGGTGAAGCTGGCGCGGCGGACGATCTTCACCGCGCGGTGAACGCCCGTGACACTGCGCGCGAGCCAGACTTCGCCGTAGGCCCCGCGGCCCACGGGCCGCAGCAGCGTGTAATCAGGGATTGGCGGAGGCGATTCGGGCATTGGCCTGTGCTTCTAGCACATGCGGCGGGCGGAAGAAACAAAACTTCGGCATCTCTTGCCGCTTCCCATGAACCGACCCACCCCCGACCCCTCCAAGGAGGGGAGCAAACAGCGGACGCGCGGCGACAGTTCCCCTCTTGGGAGGGGTTAGGGGTGGGTCGATGCACGTCCAAAAGATTTGGAGGTCGAAACTACCCATGAACGCGTCAACCACCGATATACAGCCTATTCCAGATTCCGGCCCAGGTATTCGACTTCGCGTTTCATCAACTTCGTCAGTCGATGGTTCACGAGATAAACCTGCACCCGCGTCACGCCCAATTCCCGCGCCACTTTGCCGGCGGGCCAGTGGCGCATCGCGTAAAGATCGAAGATTTGCAGGTGCTTGGGCTTGACCTTCCGGCCCACGCGGGCCAGTGCGGTCTCCATGATGTTCCGCTTCCACTCCACCTCCCATTCCGTGTCGAGGTTGTCCGGGCCAGGCACGCGCTCGACCGTGGAAGTGCCGCTGGCGGTGGCGTCCGCGGGCGGCGCGGACGCGGCGGCGGCCGGATCGCGCCGGTGGAACTGATCGGCGATGCGCCAGCGCGTGAGGTTGAGCAGCCAGCTCTTGAACGTGCCGCGCGCCGGGTTGGATTCGAACTCGTGAATCGTCTTCGCCACGCAGAGCAACGTCTCCGGCTCCACGTCCTTGGCCTCAGATTCAGTGAGGCCGGCTTTGCGGGCGACGACGCGAATGAGCCGCGAGTAGATCTGCGTGAACTCTTCCCAGCTTTTGGCGTCCTCCCAGTTCTTGAGGCGGCCCAAAAGGCTGGCGCGGGTGGCGAGGCTGTCGCCACCTGGAGTGGAGTCATGCTTGCCAGTCATAATCGGCTTCAGAAAGGGAACATGAACCAGCCGGCAAAACTTTCAAAAACTTTTCGTAGAAAGTTGAAAGATCGGAGGCGTTTTCCCTGTTCCCCTTCCATGAACCGACGCCTGTCCTGCGTCGGAGATCAAAGCCGTGGAGAAAATGCAGGCGAACCACTCCTACAACGGAATGACGGCATGACGGAATTGGAATTCCCTCTTCAACCCGGCCTTTCGCAGTAGTCAAAGAAAACAAACAAAAAGACAAAACCTATGAAGATAATCAAGAACCTCAAATTCGCGGCGCTGGCGGCACTGGCGGTGACGCTCCTGTTTCTAACTTCAATCACGCAGGCCAAGGACCACGGCAAAGCGGTGCCGCCCAGCAACCGGTTTGTCGTCCTGCTGGAGGGAACCTATGAACCAGCAGGTGTAGTCCCCGACCTTGGCCTGGTCCTGCCGCACCTGAATAACGGAAGATACCAGAAGGTGCCAATCTACCACATCGATAGCGGAGTTCCGGGTCCCACCGATGAGGTGGTCGGCACGTTTTACGTGTTGGGGGGCGAAGGTATGTGTGCCTACGACCTCGGTAAAGGCGCGTTGACGGCGAAGTTCGGGCCGTCCGATGGTGTAGTGATCCCCGACGGGGAAGGTGGGACTTACTTCATTGGAACCGTCGAGCTGGACATCCTGGAGGCCACCGGGATTTATCGGTCTTTTTTGGGTGGTCATATCCACATGGTGGATGTACTGCATCGTACCGCCGCCGGACCTATCATTGAACACTGCTTCTGCTATATCAGCAAAGAACACGGCAAGCCATAACTTGCGATGGATCATCGGCGCGCGCCGCACCTGTGGCGCGCGCCGTCCTGGGCGGAGATCGAAGCGGGGAGAAGGCCAGGTGAAATCCGAATGACGAAATCCGAAGCCTGTATTCCAACCCGCTACATCGCTGTTCTCCTTTGGTAATTGGATTTCAAGCTTCTTTCGGCATTTGACATTCTGTCTCGGCTCTTTAGGGTTGGCTATGGGAGCGACGCCACCCGCATCCTCGACAGCGCTGACGAAGGCGGCCGGATAATTGCGGTGGCAGAAGCACGCTTTCTGGAAGTCTCAAGTCGACGCATCGAGACTTTACGTTGGCGTGCTGATAAGAAACTTATCTTTCACCACGGTTTAGAGGATGGCCTTTCAGCGTGCGGAGGAGGAAGAACAATTCCGAGAGTCCCAGTCACCGCCTCTTAGAGTTCTTGAACGCCAAATCCTGTTGCAGACAAGTCAAGTTTAGTTTCGAACCGCGAATAAACGCGAATGCCAGAACTGTGCTTCCTCCGGATTCGCGTCCATTGGCGTGAATTCGCGGTTGCCAATCCCGTCTGAGGCGGCGTCTTGCTAGACTTTAAGTTGAAAACTGATCCAGGCCGTCTAATATCGAACGTTTATGAACTCCATCACTCGCCGTCAGTTTCTCGAAAACTCCATTCTGGCTGCGGCCGCTGCCGCAGCGATTCCCGCGCCGCTCCGTGCTGCGGAACACCGGGCCGCCAGCGCCAACGATAAAATCACCGCGGCCATCATCGGCTGCGGCATTCGCGGCAAGCAACACGCCGACGAACTGGCCAGACTATCGGACTGCGAGATCGCGTACGTCTGTGACCCGGACCGAGAGCGCGCCGCCGAAGTCGCTGCCCATCTCGTCGCGAAGAATCGTCCGCAGCCGAAGGCGGTTCAGGACCTGCGCGTGATTCTCGAGGACAAATCCGTCGCCGCCGTCTTTATTGCGACGCCGAACCACTGGCACGCGCTGGCGGCCATCTGGGCCATGCAGGCGGGCAAAGATGTCTATGTCGAGAAACCGGTCAGCTACAACATCAGCGAAGGCCGCCGGATCGTGCAGGCCGCGCGCAAGCTGAACCGCATCTGCCAGGGCGGAACGCAGAACCGTTCCAACGGCGCGCTGGCCGAGGCCATCAAATACATTCACGACGGCAAACTCGGCGAAGTGAAACTGGCCCGGAGCATCGTCTATGGTCGGCGCGAATCCATTGGCGGACCGGGTCATTGCGAAATTCCCGCGAGCGTGGATTACAACCTGTGGTTGGGGCCGGCAGTGATGGTTCCACTTACGCGTCCGAAGTTTCATTATGATTGGCACTGGTTCTGGAACACCGGCAACGGCGAGTTGGGGAACAACAACATTCACTCGACGGACGTTTGTCGCTGGGGCCTCGACGTCACGGGATTGGGCCGCGCTCTCATCAGCTACGGCGGGCGCCTCGGCTACATCGACGCCGCGGAGACACCCAACACACAGGTGGTCATTCACGACTTCGGCGGCAAGACCATCGTTACGGAGACGCGCGGGCTGAAGACCGAACCGTTCAACCCGAATTTCAAAGGCGGTTGGGTGTTCTATGGCACGGAAGGCATCATCGCCGGCGAATCACTGTTCGATTTGAAGGGCAAGCTGGTCCGCACGTTTGAAGGCAGGACCGAAAGCCACTTCGCCAATTTCCTGAAGGCGGTGTGCAGCCGCAAAGTTTCCGAGCTGCACGCGGACATCCTCGAAACCCATCAATCGACCGCGCTTTGCCACATCGGCAACATCTCCTATCGACTGGGCCATGCGTCCTCACCCGGCGAGATTGAGAAGGAACTGGGCCAACTGAAGGTGCACGACGATGTGCTGGAAACGTTCGAACGGACCCGTCACCATCTCGTTGAAAACAATGTGGATTTGGACAAGTCCAAACTGACGCTCGGGCCACTGCTGCGGCTCGATTCAGACAAGGAGAAGTTCGTGCACAATCCAACGGCGGACGCGCTGCTCACCCGCGAATACCGCAAACCGTTCCTCATGCCGACAGAGAAGGAGGTTTGAGTTCCGGGACCGAGGTTCAACCACGGATCGACACGGATGGACACGGATTCCAAAAGACCTGAGCGAACCGAAACCACGACACTCGTAGCCGCGGACGTCAGTCCGCGCATTCCCAAATAGTCAGCGCCGACTCATGTCGGCGGCTACGGTTATGGCGCGGCCGATTGCCGACGCGCCAACAAACTCGATCGCTGTGTCAAAGTTGTGCGACCGGACCATTCGGGTGAGTCCTACATTGCTCACAGTCCTAACTATTCAGTGGAAACTGACGCTCGCCCTCGCCCTTACGCTCTCCCCCCGGTAGAGAACTCCCCGAACTTTGAACGCGCATTGCACCCTTGAAGG
>QHOP01000167.1 GCA_003219345.1 Verrucomicrobiota bacterium | reverse complement strand
CGCTCCAACAATTACGCGGATGCGCCCGGAAGGATTTCAATTCCTTTTTGGTGAGCGCGTCCCGGAGTATCACCAGTCCGTCGTAACTCGCAATCGCCAACGTTCGGCCGTCGGGTGCGTATCTCGCTGCTGGAACCAAGACTCTGTTGGTGATGGTGAATAGCTCATCGGGTCGGGAAAGGCACCACAAATACCGCCACTCGAATCCTCTCAAATCGGTCGCCTGCCCCTGCTTTGGGTGATGTCTCTCCAACAATTCGCGCGCGCGCCGGGCGTCACCTTCAACCAGACTGTGCCAGGCCACGCTCATGTCTGAAGCATAAAGGTTTTCGCGAAGCACCCGCTGCCCGGAGGCAATCCGCACGGCAGAGATGGTGGAGATGATGGCCACCGCGCAGAGCAGGATGAGTGTTGCCGCGGCCAGACTCGATACCACCGGGTTGCGACGGCACCAGCGCCACAACCTAGCGGTTGGGCCAATCGGCCGCGCCAGAATCGGCCGGTCGCTCAGGAACCGGCCCAACTCTTCCGCCAACTCCTGGGCGCTGGCGTAGCGTTTGGCCGGCTCCTTTTGCAGGCATTTCAGAATAATGGTCTCCAAATCCCGCGGCGCACGCGGGTTCAGCGCTCGCGGCAGGACCGGCTCCATTCCCACCACTTGCCGCAAAGTCTCGAGCGTCGTGTCCGCCTGAAATGGAGGCCGCGCGCAAAGGAGGTGATAGAGAATAGCGCCCAGCGAATAGACATCGCTGCGGACGGTCACTGCGTTCGCTTTACCCTGTGCCTGCTCCGGACTCATATAGCTGGGAGTGCCCATGACCACGCCGGAGAGCGTGAGTTCCGTGTCGGCCTTCAGCAATTTGGCCAGCCCGAAGTCGGTCACTCTCGGTTCGTCATTCAAATCGATGAGGACATTCGAGGGTTTCAGGTCCCGATGGAGGATGCCGTGCTGATGGGCGTAAAGGATCGCCTCAGCAATCCGTTGGACATAGCGCGCTGCCTGCCTGGGCCCCAGCGGCCTCTCGCGGGCCATCTGAGCCAGGCTGATACCCGGCACATAATCCATGGAGAAAAACGGGTGGCCATCGAGTTCGCCCACCTCGTGGATCGCCACGATATTCGGATGTTGCAGTTGCGCCGCCGCCTGAGCTTCAATCTGAAAGCGTTTGATGTCCTCCTCGCGCGCCAACCACTCGGCGCGGATCATCTTGACGGCCACGATGCGTTCGAGGGAAATCTGCCGGGCCTTATAGATGACTCCCATGCCGCCGTGGGCAATTTCTTCAAGGAGCACGTAGTCCCCGAAGCGCCCTCCAACTTCGGATTTTGTCCCGCTTGGCGGGGGAATTTCCGGCAGGCCCTCCAGTCCCAGCGCCAAGAGGCAGCGGGTGCACAGACCCTCCTGCTCAGCGACAGACAGTTCTGCGCCGCATTCTGAACAGCGTCGCAGGGCCGGCATAAACTGGGTGCCCATTTCTTTTTGTGCCCGCTCATCACGCGTCTGCGCGCGGATTTTTTGGTTGTGTCGCCTCGGGCGCGCTTTTTTTCATTCGCGTTATACGCGGGCGCTTTGCGTCATTTGCTTGCCACAGGAATTTCCGCAGCAAGTCACAAAAAATCTTTGCCGTCTAGAAGTCATCTCATAAATCCGTTTGGGGAGCGCACGCGGCTCGCGTGCCACGCGAATCGGCTCGATTCGCGATCAGGCCGCGGAGTTCCTCTTCGATTTCCTCCGGCCCGCTGACCGTTTGCGCAATTTCCAGCCGCAGCATCTCTCCGTACCGTCGGCGCAGACGTTGCACCGCCATTTTCACTCCACTTTCACTCAGGCCCAGTAGCGCGGCCAGTTCCGCATAGGGCAGCAAATGCTCCGCCCCGGTCAGGCAGGGCCGCAGGCGCTCGTAGAGTTGGGTCTTTCCCTGGGCGGCGTATTCGGTTTGCAGACGTTGTCGGACCTGGTCCAACAGCGCCGAAGCCCAGCGGCGCTCGAACAGCTTTTCCGGTGTCATCTGCTCACTCGGCTCCAAACGGTAACGGTCTTCGGCGCCCAATTCATCCCAGGAAAGCAACCGTTTGCCACCGCCGCGTTTGCCGGCTTGACGGCTTTTCCATTCGTTGACGAGGAAATGATTCAGCGCGGTCAGCAGGTAGGACCGAAACCTTCCGCCGTCAGGCGTGATGCCAGCCGGGAAATCCTTCTCCAGCAAGCGCGCGAAAAGCTCTTGGGTCAGGTCTTCGGCATCCGGCGCCTCGTATCCGCGACGGCGCACATAGACATACAAGGGATACCAATAAGTCCGACAGAGGTTCTCCAAGGCTGCCGCGGCGTCCGGGGAGTCGCGGCGCCCGGCGGCGACCACCACACTCCAGTGCGTGGTGGTAAACTGTCCTGACGTGCCGGAAGGTTCGGGCTGCGAGGCCGGTTTCATGACGGGGGCCGATTCCGGGTCATAAGAGCAGAACCGACGGGGATTTGCAAGCTCACTGGCACCCGGAACCCCAGAAAAACATCGAACACCGAACATCGAACACCCAACGCACAATGCGCCGAACAATTCGATGTTCGGCGTTCGATGTTGGATGTTTCTGATGGATTCCTTATCCGGCTGCTGGTCAGGCCGTCGCCGCCCGCGGCATCACCACCAGCGCCGGCTTGTGGCCAACCCAGCGGGCAATCGTCATGAAGTCCACGCCTGACATCACGGCGTAACTGACGAAGGCATGGCGGCAATCGTGAAAGCCAAACTTGTCCAGCTCGGCAGCCTTGCGCGCCAGCCTTAAGGACTCGCGGAACGTGCGGGCGCGCTCGTCACGTTCACCGCGTTGCGGGCTGGGAAACAGCCATTGCGAATCGGATGCTTGCGGTTATCCAGTACGCGGGTGTATCTGTAGCGACGTGAGCTTGGTTTTTGAGCCAGAACGATTGCGTAAGGTTGCGTTGCGTTTCACAAGGTGACAACGTCGCAATTACTGTCGCAAGTCAAGCGACGTTTCTGGTTTATTACGCAAGTGATTAGACTGCAATAGTGCGCGCGTGGCGGAATGGCAGACGCGCCAGACTTAGGATCTGGTCCCGCAAGGGTTGGAGGTTCAAGTCCTCTCGCGCGCACCATTCCTTTCACTCTTTGCCTCTCGGTCTAGTCGCTCGTTTTCGTTCCGGCGGCGACCTCTTTCGATGCGAATACAAACGGCCAGCGTCGGGTGCGCCATGACCAGACGAAAAAAAGCGCGACGCCCAGCAACAGCGCGAGCGCGCCGTAGTTTTTGAGCGAGGTCTCCGCCGAACCAAAAAGGAACAACCAACCCGCCAGCGCAATCAACGGGGGAAGTGGATACCAGTGGATGCGGTAGGGCCTCTGCATCCCCGGCGCACGTTCGCGCAGCAGCATCACGGCGAGAATCTGGCCGATGAATTGCACCAGAATCCGCGTCACCAGCAGGGCGTCGATGACCGTCTGCAACGACAGAAAACTGCATACGATGGATACCACACCGATCACGATCAAGGAAACGTGCGGAAAATGTTTGGTAGGATGCAGGCGGGCGAAAATTTTGAAAAAATAACCGTCCTGCGCCGCCGCATACGGAATGCGCGAGTACCCCAGCAGCAAGGCAAACACGGAGCCAAACGCCGTCCATAAAACCATCAGCGTAAAAACCGCCGCGACTTTGGAGCCGTAAATTTTTTCCATGAGCAGTGAAACCACCGGCGCGGGCGGATCGGTGGCCGGGACGAACTCACGCCACGGCACCACTCCGATGATGGAGAAATTGATGGCGACGTAAATCAGCGCCACGCCGACGATGCTGATGAGGATGGAGCGTGGAATGACCTTGCCCGGATCCTTGACTTCATCGCCGATGAAGCAGACATCGTAGTAGCCCAGGTAATCGTAAACGCCGATCCGAGTGGCTGCGCCCAGGCCGAACAGAAAACCGAGCGAAAACTTGAACTCTTCCGGTGGAAAATCGAAGGCAAGTTTCGGATTGAAGTGCAGTGCGCCGGTCAGAATGACTGCGCCGGTCGTCAGCAACGTGCCGATCCACAAGCCCACAGTGATTTTGCCGATGGAAGTGATCCGTCGATAGAGCAGCGCGATGCAGAGAATGCCGAGGCCGATGACAATGACCGAACCGGCCAGAGACAGCCCGTGCTTCGTCGTGACGCCGGGCCAAAGGTAATTCAGATACTGCGCAAAGCCGATGTAGCCCGAAGCAATTTCCAGGGGGCCGCTCAGGATGAATTGCCAGACGAAAAGAAAAGCCATCAACCGGCCGAACGTTTCGCGCCCGAAACCGTCGCGCAGATAAACATAACTGCCGCCCGAACCCGGCATCGCCGCGCCCAACTCGCTCCAGACCAGCGCGTCGGGGATGGTGATCAGCACAGCCACCAGCCAGCCGAGCATTGCCCGGGGCCCGTTTAACGCGGACATGAGCGCGGGAATCGTAATGAACGGCCCGATGCCGATCATGTTGGTCATGTTGAGCGCCGTTGCCTGCAGCAGACCGAAGCGGCGAAGCAGATGAGGGCGCTGAGAGTCTCCCGGTGCGGGCTGGCTGTTCATGGGTTCGCGCAAGGCCTTAATGCCTTTTCGCGATCAACGCAAACCAATATGCGAGGTTGAGGCTATCCATGAACCGACCCACCCCTGACCCCTCCCAGGAGGGGAACTCGGCAAGCGTGCCCGACATTGACTCCCCTCCTCCGGAGGGGTTGGGGGTGGGTTCATGGCCCCAACTCACGTCCAATTTTTGGAGGTGTTCGCTTTCCATGAACCAGCCTCCTCACCCCGTCCCTCTCCCCCTCCGAGGGGGAGAGGGTGCCCGAAGGGCGGGTGAGGGGGATGTTCATGGCTCCGATGAGCGGTTGGAAAACTGTGGGAACTTCCCCTTAACCTGGTGGGGCGAGCGTACTCGCGAGCCCTGATTTCCGCGTTTTCGTCCTTTCCTTTTCGACGGGGCGTCGCATTTTGAAAGCGCACTGGGACTTATGAACCGGTCAAAAACCAGCGCGGGCTTGTTGATGTACCGCTTGCACAACGGTCAACTGGAAGTTTTCCTCGCGCATCCGGGCGGGCCGTTTTTCACGCGCAAGGACGACGGCTATTGGAGCGTTCCGAAAGGCGAGATTGAACCCGGCGAAGACCTGCTCGCGGCTGCGATTCGCGAGTTCAAAGAGGAAACCGGCGTCACGCCTCGCGGCGAGTTCATCGAACTCGGCGCCATCAAACAAAAGGGTGGAAAGATCGTCCACGCCTGGGCGTTCTCGGGTGATTGGGACGGGTCGCAGCCGCTGAAGAGCAACACCTTCGAACTCGAATGGCCGCCAGGATCGGGAAGCGTTCAAAGCTTCCCGGAGATTGATCGTGTCGGGTTCTTCTCGATGCCTGAGGCGCGCAAAAAGCTGAAGGAATCGCAGCATCCGTTTCTTGACCGGTTGCAGGCCGCATTAAAAGACCGCCAAAATCTTTAACCACGGATGAGCACCACGGATAAAGAGGTGTTCCGTTTGTTCGTTCATCTGTGTCCATTCGTGTTCATCTGTGGTTTCAACCGTTCGGCTCACTTCCGATTCCGGATCGGCATCAGGCCCAAGTGCAGCACCAGCCAGATCGGCACGGCGAAGAGCGCGATGGCGATCAACCGGTCCCAGGTCCAATTCATTCCCGGTAGATGCGCCTGGATGGGGAAGAGCACGATCATGAAATAATTGCTGAAGCGCGTGTAGCCCAGGAACGAGCCGTACTTCGGATACTTTTTCCGGATGCCGCTGACCAGCGCCACTGCTCCGAGACCGATCACCAGAAACGTCACCGCCAGGTTGATCGGGAGCATCGCGTCCAATTCCAGTCGCGGCGCGCCCGCCGGTCGCGCGCGGAAATAAGGATATAGCCATTGCGCGCCGGCCCAGAGGAAACTGAACCCGGTCTGAATCGCCGTGCGAAAACTCGCCCTGCCCGAAGTCATTTCGTTCAGCAACAGGCCGGAGTAAAGCGGCACGATGCCCCAGATCGTTTCGATGTGCTGGAACGGCGTCTCGATCAGTTCAACAAACGCGGCCAGGTAATGGTGACTCACGCGCTTGCTTTTAACAATTTGCCGGGCCAGGGCAACAGTAATTGAGATGAAGCCAATTTGTTGCGCGGAAACACGGCGAATAAAGGCTCAGACACGGATTCCACGAATTGGCACGAATGGAATCGAAGCGATCCGTGGGAATCTGTCAGCCGCGGAGTGGCGGAATAGGCACTTAGCGGAGATGGGGAGCGCGCTCGCCTCGGGCGCAGTTTTCCGCGCCCTCGCGGAAAACAATCGGCGCCACGCACTAGCCCCGCACCGCCTGGCAGATTCAGTCGGCGGACGGCCGGACGCGAGGCGTGTCCGGCAACGCCCGAGGGCGGGCGTGCTCCCCAACCTGAGTTCGGTGCGGCCTGAGCCGCCAGATGCCGGCGAGGACGCTGCCGATGACAGAGTGAAATGTGGCTGAGATGGCACAGGGCAAGGCGGTCAACGGATCGGTGAAATGCCGGCGGGCCAGCACCGCGCCAAGTCCTGAGTTCTGCATTCCCACTTCAATCGAGATCGTGCGGGAAACAATTTGGTCATAGCCCAGCGCGCGGGCGAACAGGTAACCGAGAAAAAATCCGCCGGCGTGCAGGAGAAATACCGCCAGCAGCAAAAGGCCGCCGGATTTTTTGACCTGCTCCGCGCTGCTGCCGACGATGCTGGCGCAGATCAGCACAATCGTGAGCACTGAAACCAGCGGCGCGACCGGCAGCACAGTTTTAACCAGTCGCGGCGTCAGATGATGCAACGCCAGGCCGAGGATTAATGGCACGAGCACGACCTGGATGGTGCTGAGAAAAAGTCCCCAGGCCGGCACCGGCACGAGCGTGCCCGCAAGCCATTTGGTCAGCAACGGTGTCATGACAATCGCGCCAAAGGTCGAGCACATGGTCATCAGAACGGACAAAGCAACGTTGGCCCGCGCCAGGTAGTTCACCACGTTCGACGCCGTGCCACCGGGACAGCAGCCGACCAGAATCACGCCGACCGCATAAGCCGTCGGCAAGTTCAGTCCGCGCGCGACGGCCCACCCGAGGAACGGCATGATGAGGTATTGCGCGGCATACCCGGCGGCGATGGCGCGCGGCATTTTCAGCACACGTTTGAAGTCATCCACACTGAGCGTGATGCCCATGCCGAGCATGATGACGGCGAGGCCCCAGGTAATCCATTCGTTGCTGAACCACGTAAACAGCGGCGGATGAATCAGCGCTATGATTCCTCCCAGCACAACCCAGACCGGGAAAAGGTTCGTGAGCAGATGGAGCAGGCGGGGCATGGTGGTTGACCAGAGTGTAGGAGATTGTTCTTCAGGGCACCAGATCTTATCTCGACAGGGGCACTCTGATCAGGGAGCGCACGCCGCCGGCGTGCCGGACGCGGCGGCCCGCTACGTCCGATAAGAGCGGTTGCCAAGCGTCATTCCTATAAGAACCAAGTGCCCCTCACCCCGTCCCTGCCCATGAACCTCCTCCTCTCCCGCCCTTCGGGCACCCTCTCCCCCTCGGAGGGGGAGAGGGACGGGATGAGGGGGCCGTGGCTTGGTTCAAGGGCGCAAGGCGCGCACAAAGTCCGGTGCGTTCTCTCCCCATTCTAAGGGAGAGATTTCTCCGAGACGATTCGCGCGTTGAAGCCCAGAACCGTAGCCGCCGACCTGAGCCGGCGCTAATCCCTTGCCTCGAAAGCAACCCAGTGCGCCGACTAATGTCGGCGGCTACGAAAGGTTCTATTTCACCCAGTCGTAATAGCGTCCCATCCAGTACGGCAGCAGAAAATACGCGCCGTCGTCCTCGCCGTGGCCGGCGCCACCACTGTCGGGAATGTAGGGATTGCCGTTCCACTTCCCGACCGCTCGCTCATCGGGCGCGAGCACTTCGGTCAGTTGCAGATGCCCGTGCCGGTCTTTTTCCTTCTGAAACTGAACGTCAATGCGATGCGAATTGCGAACACCCCATTCGATCAGGTCCAGCGGAATCCGCTCCAATGTTCGCTGAGATTCCTCGCGGACCTCTGGCGTCATGCGCCCGCCGCCGCCGGCGACGGAGATGTAATTCCAAAGCGGATTCGTATCAGAGCGCACCTGGCCCCAGGTAAATCGCAGCCCGTCCAGATAGATTTTCCGAAGTCGCGAACTTTTCTCGTATTTCAACAACGGCTCGTAAGACAGGTAAGCCAGTTCGTCGTCGGAAAAATTGATTTCGCCGCCGCCAGGCCAGCGACGGTAATACGGCACGTGATCGGCGTAGCCGCGCCGGATCCGATCCTGATACGCCTCTGCATATTTTTTGTCGCCGGTGATGTGCTGGGCGGTTTTCAGGAACGAGAGCAACTCCAGCGACCGCAACGGCGCTTCATATTTTCCTTCCGCTGTCTGGAAGAATCGTTCTGAATATTCACCCCAGCGCGTCGGCTTGCCCGTCACGTCAATTAAATCGTAATCGTTCTTGATGAGATAATCCGTGATGCGGGAAACGACTTTCCGGATCGCCTCTTTTTCCCCGTCGTCCGCCACCAGATCAAAATACGCCGCGTAAGCGAAGTAATGGCCCACCAGTTCGTCGGAACTGGTGTCGCCCTTCCAGTGCCATTTACCCTCCGGCGTGGGATGCCATTCGCCGCTCTTCGGCAACGGTTCCTCCGCGGAGACGAACGAACGCGCCGGCAGACCGGGGATTCCGGTGATTTCCTCCAATCGCATCAGCGCCTGCAGTGCGCGTCGCGCTTTGGCGCGCGCGTCCGGCTCGTGAGTGACCGCGTAGCGAAACGCCTGCGCGCCGAGGTAAATGGCAGTCCAAAGCCCGTCGTTGTCGTTCGAAAATCTTTCGTTAGAGGACAGGTCGCCCGCGACGCGCAGATGCGAACCGGCGACCAGCCCGTGCCGGACGTGACGTTGTTCGATGCGCTCGTCGAAATATTTCGCCTTTTCCCCCAGCGTCATCGGACGCCACTCGATGAGCGAGACACCTTTTTCGGTGCGCACCCAAACCCTGCGGCCCTGGTCGCTCTCATCCACCCAAATGTTGAGGACCTTGTCACCGGGCAACCAACGTCTGCCATAAAAATATTGCCAGCGGTCCCAGCGAAATTTGGCGTGAGGATCAAAGCGCGCGGCGCCCAGGTCACTGCCGAGCCAGATCGCGCCGGATTTTTCGCGCGCGAAAATTTTCAGGCCATCGACCGGTCCGCGTTCGGCGTCTTGCCAGGGCACACTGCGCGCCTCGGCGCGGACTGCGGCGGGCACTTCCGGAGCCTCGATCGGAAAGTGACTGACAAATTTCTGCGTCTGAGCGATCCCGGGACAGGCCAGCAGCATCAAACTGATTGTCGAAAACAACAGGCGCACGGGGCTCATCATCAGGGAAGGGGCTGATCCCTTGTCTTTGTTCGATCCGGCCCGGAGTGTACCTGGCGATGCCGTGCTTTGTCACCCTGAAATTTCGGTGACGGTTGACAGCTACCTGCCTTGGGTTCTGCGTCCTGTCTCCAGCAATTCCGTGACGCGTTCAACGTCAAACACGCAGCCACCCCAGGTGCCGCCACCAGCCTGTTGCAACACGGCCCAGAGCTTTGTGTCGGCAGGCAATGCCGGATCCGGCGCAAGCTCCGGATACGGACCGCGCCCGGCCAGAACGCGCGCTCCTTCTTCAGGCGTGAAACGTCGCTCGCCTTCGCCGATAATATCAACGCTCCCTTCGAGTTTGTTTGAGTCAACGACGATGCGGACCCAGTCGCCGTCGCGCACTTTGCCAATCGGACCGCCGGCCAGTGCTTCCGGGCCGACGTGGCCGATGCACGCGCCGGTCGAGACGCCGGAAAAACGCGCGTCGGTCACCAGCGCGACCTGTTTGCCGAACGGCAGGTGTTTCAGCGCGGACGTAAGTTGATACGTTTCCTCCATGCCGGTGCCGAGCGGGCCGCAGCCGATGAGCACCACGACGTCGCCCGCTTTGATTTTGTTTTTTTTCAGCGCGGCCATCGCGTCCCTTTCGCGCACAAACACGCGGGCCGGTCCTTCTTTGCGATAAACGCCGCCGGCGTCCAGCACGCTCGGATCAATCGCGGTGCTTTTGATAACGGAACCTTCCGGCGCGAGGTTTCCGCGTGGAAAAGTAACCGTGCTGGCAAGGCCGCGTTCGCGGGCTTTCTCCGGCGGCAGGATGACGTCGTCGGGGTCAACGCCGTCCTGCTGCCGCAAAATTTCGCGGAACCGCGCGCGACGCTCGGATTTCTCCCACCAGTCCAAGACCTCGCCCAACTTTTTTCCGGTCACCGTGAGCACGTCGGTGTCGAGCGCGCCCGGTCGTCGCAAGTGGAGCATTACTTCCGGCACGCCGCCCGCGAGAAACACGCGCACGGTGGGGTGATGCGTTGGGCCGTTTGGCAGCACGTCCACGATGCGAGGCACTCGACGGTTGATGGCAATCCAGTCTTCGACGGTCGGTCGCGGCAGTCCGGCGGCGTGCGCGATAGCGGGAATGTGCAGCAACAGATTCGTAGAGCCCCCGAACGCGGCGTGCACCACCATCGCGTTGCGAATGCTCGCCGGGGAAAGAATGTCGCGCATCGTGATGCCCCGCGTTTCGAGTTCGCACAGCGCGCGTGCCGAACGTACGGCCGCGTCCCTCCAGACCGGCTGGCCCGACGGCGCAAGCGCTGCGTGCGGAAGGGACATCCCCAGCGCTTCGCCGACGACCTGCGACGTAGCCGCAGTGCCGAGAAACTGGCAGCCGCCGCCGGGCGAAGCGCAGGCGCGACAACCGAGTTGTGCCGCTTCCGGCAATGAAATCAGTCCGTGCGCGAACCGCACGCCGAGCGTTTGAACTTTTCCGGCGTCCTCGCCATTCGATGGCGGCAACGTCACACCGCCCGGTACCAGCACGCCAGGAAGGTCGTGCGTTCCCGCCAGCGCCATCATCATCGCCGGCAATCCTTTGTCGCACGTCGCCACGCCGATGACGCCCGACCGTGTGGGGAGCGAACGAATCAATCTTCGAAAGACCTGCGCCGCATCGTTGCGATACGGCAGGCTGTCGAACATGCCCACCGTGCCCTGCGTGCGGCCATCGCACGGGTCGGAGCAAAACGCGGCGAAGGGAATGGTGTGGAGCGCGCGCAACTCCTTGGCTGCGGCTTCGACAAGCAAACCGATTTCCCAGTGGCCGGTGTGATAGCCGAGCGCGATGGGCGTTCCGTCTGCCGCGCGCACTCCGCCTTGGGTGCTGAGAATCAGAAATTGTTTGCGCCCGAGTTCGCGCGGGTCCCAGCCCATGCCGGCGTTCTGCGTCAGCCCGAAGATGTCCCCGCTCGGACGCTGGAGCAGCATCTCTTCGGTCAACGGCAGGCTGCCTTCCGGCCCAGGGGCTTTGGTTTGAACGCGGTAGATGTCAGGCGCGGCCGCGCTCGGAATCTCGCTGTCGGTCATGGAGGGATTGAACCACCGCCCGGCGGTCACACCAAGCAGGAATTGGGCAGCCGTCTCCCTGTTCCGGCTTTACCGACGGACTCAAATCTGCCATCCTGCCGTTCATTGAACGTCGGGCGCGGAACCGGGTCAAAAGGCGTTGATGCGACCATGAACTTGCCGATAAATCCTTGAAGCAGCCGATCCGCCATGGCTTTCCCCCTCGCTCATCCCGCTGCCGTGCTGCCGCTGCGACGCTTCTGCTCCAAGCATCTCAATTTTACGGCACTGTTGATTGGCGCCATCGTGCCGGACCTGAGTTACTTCCCGAACGGTATTGGCCTGGGTCACTTTGCCCACACCTTGCGGGGCTGCTTCGGCTTCTCTCTGCCGGTCGGCTGGCTGGCGATGCTGATTTTCTACGGTGTGGGCGAACCTCTGTTGAGAGGACTGCCCGCTCCACACCGGGACGTGCTCCTGCCGGCTTGCCGGCGAAATCCCGGTGAACGGTGGTATGCAGTGCCGATTTCGCTGTTGATCGGGGCGCTGACGCACGATATGTTCCGCGTGGAAGGTTATCGCTTCAGGATGTACCGCCTGCTTTGGCACCTGACCAGTTGGACTGGGCTGGCGCTACTGGTCTGGGTTTATATCTCTGCCGTAAAGAGGTCAACCGGATCCGCGAAACTCTATTCCGCGCGGGAGAAGCGCAGCTACCTCAAGTGGGGGGCGATTCTGATGCTTCCTTTGGCCGGTGTGCTGCCGGTGGGTCTTTATAATCTGGCGAAAGGCTCCTGGACCTTGCGCGTGCTGGTGCATAGTGTTCACGATTCTCTGGCGGTGTACCTGGGTGTCCTGGTGGTGATTCTGGTATGCATTGGCATCAGAATGCGGTTCAAGCAACGGGATCAAGATTGAGCCATCCGCCGCGAATTTGCGTCATTTTCAATCCGACAGCCAGAGGCGAAAAGGCGAAACGCTTTCGCCGCCACCTCGATTCCATCGGGGCGGATTGCGCGCTCAAGCCAACGACCGCCCCCGGCGCGGCCCGAACCCTTGCCGCCGAAGCGACGCGCGAGGATTTTGAGGTCATCGTCGCCGCCGGCGGAGACGGTACGGTAAACGAAGTGCTCAATGGCATCGCCGAAGACCCGGAGAATCTTTTGCGCGTTCGCCTGGGTGTGCTGCCGCTGGGCACCATCAACGTCTTCGCGCGCGAGCTCGGTTTGTCGCTCGATTGGCGGCGCGCCTGGGGAATCATCCGCCGCGGGCGCGTCGCAGCCATTGATCTGCCGCAGGTGGAATTCACCGCGAACGGCGAACCGCAACGCCGTTATTTTGCCCAACTGGCCGGGGCGGGACTTGATGCGCGAGCGATTGAGCTGGTGAATTGGAACCTCAAGAAAAAGATCGGTTTCTTCGCTTACGTGGTGGCCGTGATGAGCGCATTTCGTCGCGAACCCTCCAGAATCCTCATCGACGGTCTTCTGCAACCAATTTCCGGAGAACAGGTCCTCATCGGAAATGGAAGGTTTTACGGCGGACCAGTCGTGGTTTTTCCCAACGCCAAACTTTCAGACGGTTTGCTTGACGTTTGCGTGTTCCCGCGCGTGACCTGGCGGACGGTGATGAGCTGCGCTTTGGGACTTGTCATTGGCCGGCTGCACAAGGCGGGCGGCGCCCGCCATTTTCAAACCGAGTCGTTCACGTTGACGGCGCCGACGCCGACAGCGTTGGAAATCGACGGCGAAAAAATCGGCGAACTGCCGGCGCGCTTCTCCATCCGACGACAGTTACTCCAAGTTCTGGTGCCTTGAACGGTGCGGCAAAGGCGGGCGGCTCGGTCAAAAGCGGTGCCTAGTGAGATGGCGAGGGACTTCTCGATTCAGCGCTGCGCGCTGTGCAGCAATGAGATGACCTCGGCCCACAAAATCTCCGCGAAACTTTAACGAAAAAGTTCCAGCTTCGCCTTCAAAATGGCACCAAAGCCGCTTAACTTTTTAAAACCTGCCGAAACTTGACCACCGC
>QHOP01000166.1:20007-31852 GCA_003219345.1 Verrucomicrobiota bacterium | reverse complement strand
ACGCGGAGTCGGCCGCTCGTCTGGGAACAACCGAGAGCGCCATCAAATCAGCCGTGCCACGCCTGCGGCGACGTTACGCCGAACTGGTGCGCGAGGAGATCGCCCACACGGTGAACAGTCCCGGTGAGATCGATGAGGAAATCCGATATTTGATCGCGGTGATCAGTTCGTAGCGCCGACACGCGCCGGTCCTCCCTGCATCAGGGCCGGCCCGACAGCGCCAACTGCAGGCGAACGGCAAACCGGCGTGCAACTTTTCGCCAGGTTTCCCTCTGTAGCAGATGAAAGCTCCACGCTAAGCCAATGTCGCCTATGCCGGAATCGCAACTCTGTCCGGAGTGCGGAGCGTCATTACCCGATGACGCCCCTGATGGTTCATGCCCAACTTGCGCGCTCCGCGACGCCCTTGCCCTCGGGGTGAACACAGGCGAATGGTCAGACCCGTCTTCCATCGTAACGTTTCCATCCTTGCCACGGGAAATCCGCCGTTTCGGAGATTACGAATTGCTGGAGGAAATCGCCCGCGGCGGTATGGGAATCGTTTACAAGGCCCGCCAGGTCAGGTTGAACCGGGTCGTGGCGGTCAAAACGATTCTCGGCGGGCAAATGGCCGGCGCGGCGGACATGCAACGCTTTCGCGCCGAGGCCGAGGCCGTCGCTCAACTGCAGCATCCAAATATCGTGTCCATTCACGAAGTCGGCGAGCACGAGGGCCAGCCTTACTTCTCCATGGACTACATCGAAGGAAAAAGCCTGACCGCACTCATTCGGGAAGGGCCCATCCCAGCGCAGCGGGCAGCCCGCTACGTTCGAACGATGGCGGAGGCGATCCATTACGCGCATCTGCGCGGCATCCTGCATCGTGACCTCAAACCATCCAACGTGCTGATCGACACTGCTGACGAGCCGCGGATCACCGACTTCGGGTTGGCGAAGCGGATCGGACGAGACCTGGAACTGACCTTGACAGGCCAGGTGCTCGGCTCGCCCAATTTTTTGGCGCCGGAACAAGCCGCCGGAGAGCGAGGCAAGATCGGTACGCAAAGCGACATCTATTCACTAGGAGCGATTCTCTATTATCTGCTCACCGGTCGTCCGCCCTTGATGGCGGAAACATTGGAACAAACACTCTACGCCGTCTTGCACAGCGATCCCGTGGCTCCACGTGTGTTTAATCCCGTCATTGCGCCCGATCTGGAAACGATTTCCCTGAAATGCCTCGAAAAAGAACCCAACCGGCGCTACGGCACCGCGCAGGAGGTGGCCGACGAGTTGGGCCGGTCTCTGCGCGACGAGCCGATCTTGACCCGGCCGGTCAGCCAGCCTGAAAAAGCGCTTCGCTGGGCGCGGCGCAATCGAGTTGTTGCGAGTCTTATAGCCGCAAAGGTTTTGGTTTTCATCACTGGCCTCACCGGAGTGATTTGGGAATGGCAGCGGGCGCGTCGCAATGCCCACGCGGAATTACTGGAGCGCCGGCGCGCCGACGCCGCGTTGACACAAATGGAATTCCAGCGCGCGGAGGATTTTTTTGAGGCTGATAATTCGGCAGCCGCATTAGCTTATCTGGCCAATCTGTTGCGGCAAGACCCGTCAAATCGGGTTGTGGCGGAGCGATTAGTTTCCGCTCTCACGTACAAAAGTTTTGCCTTGCCGCTGGCAAGGCCTCTCCAGCACAGCGGCTTTGTCTGGTTCGTCGAGTTCAGTTCGGACGGCCAACGCCTGCTCACCACTGCGTCCGAAGGGGACGACAGGTTTGCGAGGATTTGGGATGCTCGTACCGGCCTGCCATTGACAGAGTCGCTGCGCCTTGAAAATCCAGTTGGCGCTTTCGCTCGGTTCAGTCCCGATGGCCAAAGGATTGTCACTGCTTCGTCGGAATATACGGCCGAGATACGCGACAGCCGCACCGGACGGCTTGTGGTCCCGCCATTGCAGCACCATGATGTGGTCATCGGCGCTCAATTCAGTCCCGATAGCAAGCGCGTCGTCACAGCTTCCTCTGACAGAACCGGGCGAGTTTGGGATGCCAACACAGGCAAGCCGCTCACCGAGCCGCTACTGCACGACTCTAAACTCGGCGGTGTTGAATTTGCCCCGGACGGCAAACATGTAGTCACATGGTGTGTGGATAACTCTGTAACTGTTTGGGATGTTGACACAGGAAGGCTGGTAACCAAATCCATCAAGCATGCGCAAGAGCTGTTCTGCTTAGCCATCAGTCCCGATGGGCAACGTATCGTCACCGCTGCGAAGGATGGAGCTCGGGTCTGGAGTGTAAGCACCGGCGCCTTGCTCGCCGGACCGATGAAACATGAAGGGGGAGTGCTTTCGGCCCAGTTCTCGCCCGATGGTGAGTTGGTTGTGACCGCATCCTGGGACGACACCGCAAGGATCTGGGACAGTCACACCGGCCAACAGGTGACACTTCCTTTGCGGCATAAAAATGAAGTTAACTTTGCCCAGTTTAGTCCCGATGGTCGGCGGGTAGTAACGGCCTCGAAAGATTCCACCGCGCGTGTGTGGGACGCGTTCACCGGCCAACCGCTTACGCAACCGCTTCGGCACGAGGGCCGAGCAAGGGTTAGCGTTGGCGCTGCCGCATGCCAGCTATGTTTATAGTGCCCGGTTCAGTCCCGACGGTCAGCGAGTCCTGACCGGGTCGGGTGATCAGACTGCAAGAGTGTGGGATGCCCATACGGGCGTGCCGCTCTCAGACCCCTTGCCGCATGGCGCGCCGGTACTAGTGGTGCAATTCAGTCCCGATGGACTCAGCTTGGTGACGGTCTCGACCAACGTGGCGCGTCTGTGGGACGCTCGTTCCGCCCGGCCGCTGGGCACGCCGATGAGACACGAAGACAGAATTTGGTCTGTTAGCTTCAGTCCTGATAGCCGACGGCTCGTGACCGCTTCAGAGGACAAATCAGCCAAAATCTGGGACGCGCGAACTGGGCTGCTCCTGGTTGGTCCGGTCGAGCACGATGGAGGTATTCGTCACGCCGAGTTCAGCCCCGACGGTCAACGCGTGGCCACCGCGTCAGCCGATTTATCCGCGCGCGTCTGGGATGCTCAAACTGGCCAGCCGCTGACCTCGCCATTGCGACATGAATACTTCGTTTCGTGGGTCAGTTTCAGTCCCGACGGGCGCCGCCTTGTTACCGCATCAGCCGATTGTACCGCGCGCCTCTGGGACGCCAGGACGGGACAGCTGTTGACCGTTCCGTTCAAGCACGACGCGTCGGTGATATCGGCCGCGTTCAGTCCAGACGGTGAGCGCGTGATCACAGCCTCCCATGACAAGACCGCCCGAATCTGGGACGTCCGCACCGGTCGCACGTTGAGCGAGCCGCTTAAACACACGCAGCGGCCTGAGACCGTCCAGTTCAGCCCGGACGGCGAGCGGGTGCTTACTGCCTCGGGTGATGGCACGCTGCGAATCTGGAACGGACACACCGGCTTGCCATTGAGCGATCCGCTCAATCACGAGCGGTGGGTTTACGGGGCTCAATTCAGCCCGGACGGACAACGGGTCGTCACCGCCAGTGACAGGAGGGAAGGGTCGGTTTGGGAATTGCCGAGAGCCCCGGTTCCTGTTCCAGAGTGGCTGCCTGAGTTGGCCGAAGCGGTCGGAGGTCAGCGGCTCAATGATGGGGGCAGCCTGGAACACGTTTCGGACAGCAACCTCCCAGTCCTCCAACAGCGGTTGGTTGGCGATCCACGGACGGATTACTACGCTCGTTGGGGCAAGTGGTTTTTTTCCGATCGCGCCACCCGCACTATTTCACCTTACTCGGACGTCACATTTCCAGAATATGTCCAGAGACGGATCCAGGAAAACACTTTGGACAGTTTACGGGAAGCCGCCCGGCTTTCGCCGACGAATGCTGTGGCGCTCGCGCGATTGGCACGCCAAATTCAGGCAGAAAACGAACCCAAAAATCCTCGGAGAGACGCTGAGGCAGATTTTCTAAGTCGGCACGCAGCGGAACTGGCCTCGAATGAGCCTGAAGTGCTCAAGCTACGCGTCGAGGTTGCGGAGCGTCTCAGCAAGCTGCGGAATCCTTGAGCCCAGCCGCTGCTCCGCAAGATTTTCTGCAACTTTCGGATATTTTTTCCTCTGTAAGGAAGTAGAGACCCGGCACAGGTGATCCAAACTTTTCGCTGATTAGCTCGGTCTCGGCACCGTTCTCAAAAAATAAAACCAGATTGCAGATGAAAACAAAACACAACCTCTCGATGTTCGGAATGGGAACGCGGGTCCGATTCAAACACTGCGGTGAAGTTAGTGCACACCGCGCAAGCCAAAACAAAACCTCAATGAATACAACCAAGATCAGAAATCTCGGGATGACCATCAGTCTCGCGCTCAGTTTCATACTCGTCGGAACAATTCCGAACGCCTTCGGGGCGAGTGGCAGGCTCGTCTCATGGGGGTTGGATAAATGGGGACAAGTCAGCAGCACGCCCCCGGGTGACAATTTTGTGGCAGCAGCGGGCGGCTTTGGGTTCAGCCTCGCGTTACGTTCGGATGGAACGATCGCTGCCTGGGGATATAACGACTATGGTCCAGTGAGCGGTGCCCCAACCGGAAACGATTTTGTTGCGATCTCCGCTGGCGCTTACCATGGCTTGGCGTTGCGCGCGAATGGAACTCTCGTCTCGTGGGGGCAGGATACTTATGGTCAAGTAAGCGGAACGCCGACTGGAAACGGCTTTGTCGCGTTAGCAGTTTCCGGCGGCGGTGGCACGCATAGTGCCGCCTTGCGAGCCGATGGAAGCATCGTCTCGTGGGGGCAGGATTCTTCTGGTCAAGTAAGCGGAACGCCGACGGGATCCGGATTTTTGGCGGTGGCACGTGGCGGTTACCACAGCACCGCAATCCGCTCCGACGGGAGTCTTATTTCATGGGGGCAAAACGATTATGGGCAGGTCAGTGGGACGCCCATAGGAACGGGGTTTAGCGCAATTTGCGCGGGTGCATATCACGGCCTCGCATTGCGTTCGGACGGAAGCCTCGTTGCTTGGGGGTTGGACAGTTCGGGACAAGTCAGCAGCACGCCAACCGGAACAGGTTTCATCGGAGTTGCGGCCGGAGATTTTCGAAGCGCCGCTCTCCGCTCTAACGGAACTCTGATTTCCTGGGGGCTGGATGATGATGGTGCGGTGAGCACGACTCCATCAGAGTGTGGTTTCACAGCAGTTGCTGGCGGCGGGCACCACAGCGTCGCTATTCAAGTAGCCTGCAGCTCGGGTTGTCCCGGGCCGCAAGGTCCTCCGGGCCCGCAGGGACCGGCCGGACCACAAGGCCCTCAAGGCAACCAAGGCCCTACGGGCATGACAGGTGCCACTGGTCCGCAAGGGCCTGCGGGCGCGAAAGGCGACACCGGTGCCGCCGGACCGCAAGGGCCTGCGGGAGCCATGGGTCCGCAGGGACCTCAAGGGCCACCTGGCGCCACTGGAGCGCAAGGTCCGGTTGGCGCGAAAGGCGATACGGGCGCGTCCGGTCCGCAAGGGCCAGCGGGAGCCACGGGTCCGCAGGGACCTCAAGGCCCGCCCGGGCCCGCGTTCTCGGGTATGATTCTGCGCCTCGCGCATGGCAGCCCACCGCCGACGGGTTTCACCTTCCTTGGAACGTCGGTAGATGGGTACAAAACTCCGAGCGGTAACAACGTCGTCATTTCGGTTGACGTGTACCAGAAGTGATGCACAAGGCGCGGTCGGCGACGCTGAAGGCGAAACTGCAAAACGCCTCCACGTCGCCGATCGCCCAGCTATGTCGCCGCCGAGCTAACGAGGCGGACTGATTTTCGGGTTCCGCCTCCTCACGTCAGCGGCTACGAGAACGGTCAATAACACCAACTGCGATAGATCTCGTAAACATCCACCCGCCCGCCGGGAAAATAGAAATTCGTGGGAAAAGAAAACACGCGAGCCGACCGATCATAAGTCAACGTGGCCGGCTTGCCCGGCGCGTTGGGGTCGTAGGCCGCGAACAGGATTTCTTTTTCATTCTCGGCCGCGTCGAACAGCACCACCGCGTGGTTGATGCTCAGGCTCGGAAAGCGCACCAGGTGCACGACCGGCGCCCGGTTACTCCTGATTTCGGCGGCGAGCGCTTCGGCAGTTTTCTGCTGATGATGCCGGGTGAATGGCCAGATCATCCGCCAATGTCCGCGCTGAAAATAGCTTCGCCACGCGCCGCCGCAATTCGCCTTCAAGAGTTTTTCCTGCGCCTGACTCAACTCCCGCAGGTTCGCATAGCCGGGAATAACAACCTTTTTCGCGTCGGGCAGTTCGTTGCGCGGACTCGTCGAAACGACTTTGCGGATCAGACGCCGATAGGTTTTCGTGTCCGCCTTCGGCTGTGCCGGATCAAACCGCGCATTTTGAAAGAACTGCTTTGCCGCCCTGGCGACGACGAAGCAATGGTGAGTGTAGTCAGGGTTCGGCTCGCGACGCTTGTGGACCCACTTGCCGCGCTCGTCGAAGTGGTACTCCCACACCAGTTCATTCGGGTAAGCGAACGTGTCCTGTTCGAAAGCGAAGTGACGCGAACCTGCTGTCCCGGGTCGTGATGTCGAGCAACTGGACAGCAAGAGAACAAGAAATAGCGCGAGCGCGCCGCATCGAGTCCCTGCCCATGAACCGCCCCTTCGTCCTCCTCGTCCTCGTCCTCGAAGCCAAGAGGACGAATCGAGGACGAGGACGAGAACGAGAAGGATTGGGTTCATGGTCCCGACGCGTACCCCCTCATCCCGTCCTTCTCCCCCAGTGGGGGAGAAGGTGCCAGGACGGCGGTTGAGGGTGATTCCGACCGGTTCATGGCTTCGATTCACGTCCGGATGTTGGAGGTGTTCCCTGCCCATGAACCAACCCCCTCACCCCTTCCCTCTCCCCCGATGGGGGAGAGGGTGGCCGGAGGTCGGGTGAGGGGGCGGTTCATGGTCCCAATGCGCGTCAAAAGTTCGGGGAGTTCTCTCCTCCGACGTTCGTCGCCCCTTATTCGATTTGCCATTCGCGCTTGCGGCAGAAGCTATCGCTGCGCTACCACACTGACAATGCTTTACGAGCGCTGGCGACAAATCGTGAAAGACAACCGCAACGAACTTGCGTTGTGCGCCGCCGCCAGCGGCCAGCAATGGACGTTCGGCCAACTGGACTCTGCCGCGGAAAATGCCGCGACCACAATGGATGCCATCGTTTATCCGCAAGGAATTTCCCCCGAGTTCATTTTTACGGTGCTCGTCGCCTGGCGGGCGGGAAAGGTGGTTTGCCCTTTGGAAGCCGGACAAGCGCCGCTACCGTTGAGCAAACTGCCACCCGGCTGCGTTCATCTCAAAACGACTTCGGGCACCACCGGCGGGCCGCGCGTGATCGCCTTTACCGCGGAACAATTGATGGCCGACGCGGAGAACATCGTCGCGACGATGGGCCTGCGACGCGACTGGCCGAATCTCGGCGTCATCTCGCTCGCACATTCTTACGGCTTCTCGAACCTTGTCACACCGCTGTTGTTGCGCGGCATTCCCGTCGTTCTTTCTGATTCGCCATTGCCGGAGGCGCTGCGCCGCGCGGCGACAACACCGGAGAACATTACGCTTCCCGCAGTACCGGCGCTCTGGCGAGCGTGGCATGAGGCCGGCGCGATTCCTTCAAACGTGCGACTCGCCATTTCGGCGGGCGCGCCATTGCCCTTGGCCATGGAGCAGGACGTGTTCGATGTAACCGGAATCAAGCTTCACAACTTTTATGGCGCGAGCGAATGCGGCGGCATTGCCTACGACAATTCCACGCGCCCGCGCAGCGACGCGACGAGCGTGGGCGTCCCGATGCGGAATGTTCAACTTTCGGTCAACAAGGACGGCTGCCTGGAGGTGCGCAGCCGCGCGGTGGGCGAGACTTACTGGCCGGAACGGCAACCCAACCTGAACGCGGGCGTTTATTGCACGAGCGATCTGGTGGAGTTAAGGGACGGCCAGGTATTTTTGCGCGGCCGGGCCAGCGACTTGATTAACGTGGCAGGACGCAAAGTATCGCCCGAAGCCATTGAGCGGGCTCTCCTGGCCCATCCCAATGTGCGCGAGTGCCTGGTGTTCGGCGCACCGAGTCACGAAGCCGAACGGACCGAGATCATTGTCGCCTGCATCGCGACGAAGTCCGATGTGACCGCCGACGGTTTGAGGGATTTTTTGCTTTCGAGGCTCCCGGCCTGGCAGGTGCCGCGTGAATGGGTCTTTGTGGAGTCGCTGAAATCAGATCAACGCGGCAAGTTGTCGCGGGCGGAGTGGCGGCGGAGGTATTGGGAGCGAGGGCAACGGCGCTAAATCACCAAACGAAGGCGGCGGCAGTGTCCTGGTTTGCCTGTAGCAGCGCTCTGTAAGCGCCGTTTGGGCGGTCATAGACCGTCGCCAGGCGGCAAACGGTTTGACTTTCGGTGCAGTTTCTGTCATAAGATTGGCAATTCCAACTGACTTCACGTCTTATGAGCGCCAAATATTCCCCACGTGTCGGCCTGTTCCTGTTTGTTTCCGGCGTCATTGCCTGGTTATCGGGTGACTGGCGCGCTTTAGCCCGCGTGCTGGACAATTTCGATGACAACACGAAAACCGGCTGGAGCGACTTCACGTTTACCCCTGGATTCGGAATTCCAGCGGAGACCGGCGGCCAGTTCATCTTTACTCAACCCCCGGCGGGCCAGGCCATCTTCAGCGCCAGCACCAAGACATCCGAGACATTCGCGCTTCAAGAAGGCCGGACGGTCGAGTTCCGGGTGGACCTGGTGAGCGGCGGCGGGAAGGATTCGTTTGCCATTCTCGCGTTCATCCCCACGTCATCGTCAGCCAGCACGCTCGCGGGTTATGGGTTTGCGAAGTCAACCACCGATATTCTCATCACCAAAGGCATCGGCAAATATTTCTACAATGAAAACCCCACGCCTGCGATCAAGAACGACAACGTAACGATGGTGCTCTCGATGACTGGAAAAGGAGGCAACGTCGTCATTAACGCAAAAGTTTTGGACAAGGACAACAACAACGCGGTGTTGTTCGACCGGACGTTCGTGGACACACCGGCGGCAGACGTGTTATCGGACGGCACGGACAGTCCCGCGGCGCCGTATTTCGGCAGCGGCAACTTTGTCCTCTACCTCTATCAGGACTACGACCCGAACGCGCCGGAGAACCCTTATCAGGTGATTTATGATAACGCCGAGGTCTTCGTGCTGGACAACATCGTGCTCGACGATTTCAACGACAATACCAAGACCGCATGGCAGGATTTTACGTTTACTCCAGGCTTTGGCATTCCGGCGGAAACGGGCGGCCAATTTGTGTTTATGCAGCCGCCCGCCGGTCAGGCTATCTTCTCGGCCAGCACCAAGACGTCGCGCACCTTCGGCATTCAGGACGGCGAGCGGCTGGAGTTTCACGTGGACCTGGTCACTGGCGGAGAGAAAGATTCCTTCGCGATCCTGGCATTTATTCCGACGAGTTCGACCGTGAGTTCTCTAGGCGGGTATGGGTTGGCGAAATCGACGACCGACATCCTCATCACGAAGGGTATCGGCAAATATTTCTACAACGAGAACCCGACGCCCCCGATCAAAAACTCGAACGTCACGCTCGTCCTGTCCATGTAAGGCAGAGGGACCAACTTCATCATCAAGGCCAAGGTGCTGGACAAGGACAACAGCGACACGGTCCTGTTCGAGCAGCGATTCGTGGACACGCCCGGGGCGGATGTGTTGTCGGACGGCACCGACAGCCCGGCGGCGCCTTACTTCGGCAGCGGCAATTTCGTCCTGTATCTTTATCAGGATTATGATCCGAACGCGCCGGAAAACCCGTATCAGGTGATTTATGACAACGCCGTGGTGTCAGCGCCGCCGCTGGCGAACAACACCCCGCCGGTCATCTCGGACGTCCTGCCCGACGCTTACGCGAATCTCCTGCCGGCCTCGACGCAAATTTCTTTCAAGGTCACAGACGACAAACCCATTGCGGACAGCCAGATTCTCGTCACGCTGAACGGAACGCCGTTCACCTCCGCCAACGGACTGACCGTGACAGGGGCGGGGAACGCGAAAAACGTTTCCCTGGGTGGATTGAGGACGAACGTGAATTACAGCGCCGTCATCCAGGTTACCGATTCCGACAACGCGGTGACTTCAACGCCGCTTTACTTCGACACATTTTCAAGCAACAACCTCTTGATCGAAGTCGAAGACTATAACTTTGGCAGCGGACAGTTTATTGATAACCCTGTGCCCATTGCCGAAGGCCGCGGCGCGGCGAACTCATACAGCCAGCAAGCCGGCGTGCCGGACGTGGACTTTAGTGACACTCGCGCGACGCCTCGTCCCCAGGACACGTTGTATCGGCCGAACGACCCCGTCCGAATGCAGCATTCGCTGGACAAGACACGGCAGAAATACATTGATGCCGGCGGCGCCGCGGCCGGCGTGTACGATTATGACGTTGGCGACATTGCCGCCGGAGAATTCCTCAACTACACCCGGACCTTCTCCGCCGGGACCTACGAATTGTACCTGCGCGAATCGTTGGTCAACATGACTCGCGCCGAAGCGACGCTGGAAAAAGTCGTTGGTGATCCGACGAAACCGAACCAGGCCACGAAGCCGCTCGGCTCATTCATCGGCGCGCTGACGGGCTACCAATATCGCAACTTCCCGCTCACGGACGGATTCGGGCAAAGCAAAGTCGTCGTCCGCTTGTCCGGCGTGGAGGCTCTACGATTACATCAGGTGACGCCCGACGCCAGTGATGGCGCCATTTTCCAAAACTACTTTATCCTCGTGCCGGCGCCGGATCCGGGCGTGCTGCCGGCGATCGTCATGAGCGTGTCGCCCGGGCCGGGCGCGACGGTGGAGACCGTGGCGCCGGTCGTCAACGTGAACATTCAAAACCGCGATACGTCAGTCCGGACAAACACGATCGCGTTGATTCTAAACGGCGGCGCAGTGACACCGCTGATTACGTCCGACGCGAACGGCGCAGTTGTCACGTACGCCCTCTCTCCTTTGCCGTCCGGCGCGACAAACACGGCGCGGATTGTGTTCACCGACAGCGGAGGCGTGACGCAGACCAACGACTGGAGTTTTGTGGTGACATACAAGGCGTTGGATCCGGCGAACCGCCAGTCGGGCACGGGGGCCAATCCCGGATTCAAAGTGCGCGTCGTGCAGGCGCCCTCCGGTTCCAACCTGGACAACAGCTTGCAGCGCGCGGAGGACCAGGTGGCGCCGAACTCGACCATTCTGAAATACTACGAAACCAACGTGGTTGACCTGGTCATCAACTATTCACAGAACGGTCCTGGCAGCGCCGACGGTTACTTCCCCGATGACGCCTTGATTCCGGGTCTGGATGTGGCTGCGAATGGCAGCGACGACATCGCGATGGAGATTTTGAGTTACGTGGACTTGCCGGCGGGCATCCTTCGTTTTGGCATTCGTTGTGATGACGGCTACAAGCTCATTGCCGGCAGCAGCTTTACCGATCTGAGCACGCCCGCGCTGGCGTTCCACAACGGCGGGCCGGCAGACGAAACGTTTGATTTCGTGGTCCCACAGGCTGGCCTCTATCCGTTTCGGATGGTTTGGTATGAACGTGGCGGCGCGGCGTTCGTCGAATGGTTCTCGGTTGATCCGAATACCGGGGCGCGAACGCTGATCAACGACGCCGGCACGCCGGGCTCAATCAAAGCCTACGCATCAGTGGCACCTGCCATCGCGCTGGAATCCGCTCCCAATCTCACGCCGGCTGCGTTCTCCCCTGAAACCGGCGCCGTTGTCGATCCCGGCACCAAAACAATCACATTGCTTCAG
>QHOP01000166.1:10570-19867 GCA_003219345.1 Verrucomicrobiota bacterium | reverse complement strand
AATCAACGGCGGCAACATCGTGTTGAAGTACCGATAAAAGACGGATTGAATTGTTTTTGAGGCGGCGGTATCCAATGCGCGGTAGCGAGCCGGGAATATGGAACAATCAGGATTTTTCAGCAATGAAGTCATTTGTTTTTTCGGCTGAAACAGGGAACCGGTTCTTCAGCATTTCGTCGCAGAACATTTTAACGTCGCTCTTGCTGCTGATCTTCGCCTGGCAGCAAATGGCGAGGGGACAGACCGACGATTTCAATGATGGCAATGACACCGGCTGGGTGCGCTTCGGCCTCGACTCCGCAGGTCTTCCTCCAGCCAGCTACAGTTTTCCCGACTACGATGGATTCAACGGGCAAGCCTATCGGATTTTTGTGTCCGCCCCTCCGATCCCCGACGCAGGGCCAGCCCGCGCGTTCAGCTATCGGACCAATCAATACGATAACTTTTACCTGGCGGTGGACGTTGTCACTTGGGACAACACGCTCAATCAGGCATTCGGGTTTCTGATTCGAGCTTCCAATATTGGCCTGGGCCAAACCGACGGCTACGTTATGAATTATGATCCCAATCAGCAAACTGGCGGACGTGGTCAATTTCAAATTAATCGGGTGGACCGCGAAGCGCCCGCAGATCCGCTGAGCGGCTCTCGTCACCATCTCGGCGGACGATGACACGTATCCGAGCGGCGTCCTGGGTTTGTTCACCTTTTCGCGCGTCGGCGCGGCGGACTACACCAATCCGAACACCGGCAAAGCCGACGTGACGTTCGACAATTATTACGCTTCGACCGCTGCGCCAGCTCCGCTTGGGCCGCAAGGCACGCCGCATCCGGTGCCGCACATGCCGCAGGTCGCGAACCGCGCGCCGGACACGCAGGCGAACTTTTATCCGTACACGAACGGAATCAGTTTCACGGCGACGACGCTGACGACCAACGCGATCAACACCAGCGCTGTCAAAATCTTCCTCAACGGCGCGAACGTGTCGTCTGGACTGGCCATGTCCGGCAGCGCCAGCAATGTGGACGTCGCGTTCAACGGTCTGGCGTCGAACATGGTTTATGACGCGCGGATTGTGCTGTCCGACTTTTCAGGCCGCACCACCACCAACGAGTTCACGTTCGACACGTTTGACGAAAGCGATTTCGACTCGCCGGCGGTCAAAGTCATCGAGGCCGAGGATTACAATTACGACAGCGGTCAGTTTCAGGATAACCCGCCGGCGTCCGGCGTAAACGGATCGGGCCAACAGGTGAACGGATTTGGCGTCGGGTATTTCGACCTGATCGGAACGACGAACGTGGATTACCTCGATTATTCCACGTCGCCTGGCAGCGGTGTCACACCAGAATATCGCACTGCAGATTTTGTAGGCACGCAGGCTGGATCGGCAGAAATTGACAACGCCGGCCTGCTCAACGACACGATTCGAGGGAAATATACCGCAAACAACTATGACCTGCCGGAATACGAAGTGCGCGGAACCGAAGGCGGGGAATGGCTGAATTACACACGCGTCTTTTCCAACGCCAACTATTGTGTCTATCTGCGCGAAGCCTGCCGCGCGCCGCAGGCCGTTTATCTCGACCAGGTCTCGAGCGACCGCGCACAAACCAACCAGACCACGGTGCGGCTCGGTGTGTTCAACGTGCCCAGCACCGCCATCCTGATCAACTACCGCTATGTCACGCTCACGGACACCAACGGTAATCCGGTCGCGCTGAATTTATCCGGCACGAACACGCTCCGTCTGACGCTGGGCGGGCCGCGGACGAATGTGACCCAAAACACGATGGTGCTCAACTATTTGGTTTTTGTGCCGGTCATTGTGCCGCAGATCGTTCTGGAATCCTCATCCGATGCATTCGTTCCAGCACGCCACCGGCGCTGACGATCACAAGTGTCAGGATTGTCGGTGCGAATGTCGTGATGGATTACCGGTGAAGCGGGCTTGAGCCGCGGGAACCTGTTGCGTTGGAAGCGAGGCGGTTGGCTTTCACACATTGAGCCTGAAAAACCATTTGGAAAAGCGGCCGGACAAATACTCCGTTTCACCGGGCTACAAATGGCGGGTGGTTTTCATGCTCTGGTTCGTCTGCTTCTTCAATTACGCGGACCGCCAGGCCCTCTCCGGTGTCGCTCCCAAACTGAAAGAGGAATTCGGGTTTACGAATGACGAGATGGGCCTCATTGGGTCGGCGTTCATGTGGGTGTATGCCGCCGCGGCGCCGCTCGCCGGCTTTATCGGCGACCGGTTTCGCCGCAAAGACCTCATCCTCGGCGGCTGTCTTTTTTGGAGCTTAGTTACCGTGATGACCGGTTGGTGCGGGAAGTTGTGGCAGTTTGTTTCCGTGCGCGCCCTGGAAGGTTTCGGGGAGACATTTTATTTTCCGGCGTCGATGTCGCTGGTAAGCGACTACCACTCACCCCGGACCCGGTCACGCGCGATGTCGTTGCATCAGTCCAGCGTTTATGCCGGCACCATCCTGGGCAGTTGGCTGGGCGCGTGGTTCGCGTCGCATCTTGGTTGGCGGAGCGGGTTTTACTTTTTTGGCGCAGCCGGCATGGGACTGGCAGCGGCTCTGTATTTCAGCTTGCGGGAGCCGCGGCGCGGACAATCTGAACTGGACGCGCCGGCGAGGGAACCAGCGCCCGGCATTCGCGTGGTTATGCGCGACATCTTTCGAACCCCAACCGCAGTTGCACTGATGGCCGTGTTCGCCGGAGCGAATGCCATTGCCGGTGTCTTCCTGTTCTGGACGCCGACTTTTCTCAAAGAAAAATTCCATTTCGAGCTGACAGCGGCGGGCTTGAGCGGGGCAGTTTATATCCATCTGGCGAGCGCCCTTAGCGTGCCGCTGGCCGGCGTCGCGGCGGATCGGCTGGCGCGCCGTCTGGCCGGCGGCCGGATGCTCGCCCAGGCGATGGGATTGCTGGCAGGTGCTGGTTTTATCGTCCTGGTCGGTCTCACTGATCGGGTGGGCGTTCTCATCCTGGCGATGGTCTGCTTCGGGCTTTGCAAGGGGTTTTACGATGCGGGCATTTTTGCGTCACTTTACGATGTGGTCCATCCGCGCTCGCGCGCCTCGGCGGCTGGTGTGATGAACACGGTCGGGTGGATCGGCGGCGCGTTCGCCACGAAGTTGACGGGGTGGTATGCCGACAACGGCTCCTATGGAAGCCCCGTCGCCAACATGAGCCGTTTCATCGCCGGTGGCGGACTGATTTATCTCGTCGGCGGAATTGTGCTCCTGCTGATGGTCGCGTTTTTCGCCAGGCGGGACGTTCTCCGACGCGTTGGTGAAGGGGACGAGTCGGTTATCACTTAAGCAGAGGGTGGGGTAAAATCAGTATTGCTTCCAAGCGCCACCTGCCTTATAAGTCCGGTTGAATCCGCTTTTAGTTATGTTGCGACTTACGTTACGCCGCGCTCGCGTTGCTGGACGACACTCTACCGTTTCAGGTTTTACGCTCATCGAGCTGCTGCAAAGCCCAGGGAATCCAATGCATGAGCAACCTGAAGCAGTTGCAACTGGTTTGGCATTTGTACGCGTTCGACAACAACGACCGCATCACTTCTTCCGGTTATCTGTTTCCAACAGAAGCCACCGCCTGGGTCGGAGGCTGGCTGGATTTCAACGGCTCCAATCCGGACAACACCAATACCGCGATGCTGCGTGACCCGAAATTCTCGAAATTCGCCACCGTTTTACAGGCCGTCGCAGTTTACAAGTGTCCGGCAGACAAGAGCTCGGTAAAAATTGGGGGCAAGGCTTACCCGAGGGTGCGGAGCATGAGCATGAGCCAGGCCCTCGGCGGACCTGGCGGATGGCTTATGCCTTCGACTTATAACGAAGGGCAAAAGAAGTATCGGACCTATTACAAAACCTCCGAGATGCTCGACCCGGCTCCGTCCAACCTCTACGTGTTGCTCGACGAGCATCCGGACGGCATCAACGCCGGCGGGTTCGCCAACATGATGGTCGAACAGCCGGCGCAGGCGCGCATCATTGATTTTCCCGCCAGCTACCACAACGGCGCGGCGGGTATTTCTTTCGCGGACGCTCATGCTGAGATCAAGAAATGGCGGGATTCACGCACGATGCCGCCGCCCAAATACAACAATAGTCTGGGGCTGAACGTTCTCTCGCCCAACAACCAGGACATGATCTGGTTGGCGGAGCGGACTTCCAGCCTGAGGAATTAAAACCTTCCAGGAGCCGGCCGGCTGTCAACCCGCCAACAACTGGTGACAGGCCTTGCGCAACCTGTTCAATTGCGCCGCTGACTTCGCTTCAATGTAACAGCGGATGAGCGGTTCGGTGCCGCTGGCGCGGAAAGCGACCCACTCGCGGTTCGACAACAAAAATTTGTAGCCGTCCGTCGTGATGAATTTCACCACCTTGAACGGCCCGATGGAATCGAGGCCGGCAGCGAGCTGGTTGAGCAACGCTTCCTTGTGCTCCGGCGGAATTCTGACGTTGATGCGGTCGGTGTGAAATTCGCCCGTTTGTTTTTCCAGTTCCTTCAGGATTTGACCGAGCGACTTCCTCTCCGTCGCCACCAACTCGGCCATGAGCAGACAGGCCAGGATGCCGTCCTTTTCGGGCACGTGGCCTTTGACGCTCAGACCGCCCGATTCCTCGCCTCCAACGATGATCGGCTCTTGCTCCATCAGAGCGCCGATGTATTTGAAACCGACCGGTGTCTCGTGGACTTTGACGCCGAGCAGTTCGGCCACGGCGTCCACCTGGTGGCTCGTCGGCACCGTGCGCACGACCGCGCCGGTCCAGCCGCGGTTTTTCCTGAGGTGATAAAGTGTGAGCGCCAAAACCTGATTCGGCGTGAGCCAGGCGCCGCTTTTATCGACAATGCCGAAGCGGTCGGCATCGCCGTCGAGGCCGAGGCCAAGCTGCGCCTTGCCGCTCCGGACAAACTTCCTCACTTCCGCCATGCCTTCGGCGTTCGGTTCGGGAGGATGCCCGCCGAACAGAGGATTCAGTTCGTCGTGAAAGCGCGCGACCTTCGCCCCGGCTTTTTCGAGCAAGGTGTCGAGATAGCCGCGGCCGGTGCCGTACATCAACTCGACGGCGAGGGTGAGCCTGGCCTTCTTGATGGCGGAAAAATCAACCAGTTTAGTGAGCTGTTTGAAATAGGCCGGCTGTGGATCAAAGGTCTTGCACTGAAACGTTCCGACGACCGCCGACTTAAAGTTCCAATTCTGCCCGATGAGTCGCGCGAGGTTTGCCTCGATCTGTTTGGTGACTTCGGGTGTCGCGGGCGCGCCGTTGTGCGCGGAAAACTTCAGGCCCTGATATTCAGCCGGGTTGTGGCTGGCGGTCACGTTGATGCCGCCGATCGCTTTGCCGTTGCGAATCGCGTGCGCGATGACGGGCGTTGGCGTGTCGCGGTTGCAGAGCTGGGGAATGAGGCCATTGGCCGCGAGCACTTCCGCCGCCGCGAGCGAGAATTCGCGTCCCAGGAATCGTGTGTCGTAGCCGAGAATGACGATCGGCTTGCGTCGGGACAGTTCCGCGTTCCGCGTTCCGCGTTCGGCGTTCAAATAGTCGGCGATGCCCTGGGTGGCGAGCCGGACATTGTCGAACGTGAAGTCGCGCGCGATCAGTCCGCGCCAGCCGCTGGTTCCAAATTTAATGGTCATCTTTTGTTGAATGGTTGAATCGTTAAAACGTTACATCGTTACAACGAGCGATCCCATTGTAACGATGTAACGATTCAACGTTGTAACGGTTGGTTTTTCAGCTTTTCCAATCAAACGCCTTTTTCTTCAGCGCGTAGAGGTAGCCGACGAACAGGATGCCCAGGAACGAAACCATCGAACCGAAAATCAAGTTCGCGTTTTCTTTGAGCATCTCCCGGTACACCACCGCCCACGGATAGAGGAAGACGACTTCGATGTCGAAGAGGATGAACAGCATCGCGACGAGGTAGAACTTCACCGACAGCCGCGCGTTCCCTTCGCCGACCGGCAGCATGCCGCATTCGTAGGGAATGTTTTTCGCTTGAGCGACTCGTTTCAACCGGTTTTTGTTGGCCCATTTGCCGATCAGAACAGAGAACGCCAGCGTGCCGCCGGCGAACGTGATCGCCACCAGAGCCAGAATCAGGACCGGAACGTACTGCGGCAACTGCGAACCCATGGCACGAAATTTAGGAAATGCGTTCCGTCATTGGCAAGCGCAAAGGCTGCGCGCCCGCTGGCGTAAACACAAGCGCGAAAACCGATTTCGGCCTTGCCTTTTTACTGGCTGTCCCAAAGATTTGCTCCCTTGACTATGAGTTCTCACGCGACCGGATCGACCCGCATAATCGATTTACTGGCCTGGGTCGAAGTGAACAAGAAGAAGCTGGTGATCGGCGTCGCGGTTTTGGCGGTCGTGATTGCAGCCTGCGCCATTTATCAGTGGCGCCACAACGAAGCCGAGGCGGAGGCCAGCGCTGCTTTGCTCAAAGTTGAGAGGACAGGCTTCCGATCCGACGACGCACCGGAAGCGGACGCGCAAGCTTTCCTTCAGGTGGCGACCGCGCATCCCGGCACGAGCGCCGGCGGACGAGCGCTGCTGTTCGCCGCCGCTGCGTTGTTCCGGGAAAATAAATACGCCGAGTCGAAAGCGCAATTTGAGAGCTTTTTGCGTGATAACCCGGAAAATCCACTCACGCCAATCGCCGCCTTCGGCGCCGTCGCTTGTTTGGATGCCCTGGACAGGACCAATGAGGCGCTCGTGGCGTACCAGGATGTGGTGAACCGTTTCGGCGGATCGGTGGTGGCAGCGCAGGCGAAACTGGGGCTCGCGCGGCTTTATGAAGCCGGAAACGAACCGACCCAAGCCCTGAGGATCTACAACGAGTTGACGCGCCCCAATGCCCAGTCGGCGTGGAGCTCTGAGGCGGCGCTGCGGCGCGAACAGTTGTTATCCAGACATCCGGAGTTGGTAAAACCCAATGCGCCACCAGCTTCGATTTTGTCCACCATTTCCAATCCGCCCTCAGCGACCCTGCCGCAGTTGAGCGCGACGAATCCCGTTCCCATCAAGCCGGCGAAGCCGCAATAAGCCATGAACCAGCCGCTGATGAAACGGTGCACCGCTGAACTGATCGGCACGTTCGCGCTCATTTTCATCGGTGTGGGCGTGATCAACAATAACGCCGGATTGCTCGGCGTCGCCTTCGGGCACGGTCTGACCATCGCAGTCATGGTTTCCGCAACCGCGGGAATTTCGGGAGGGCATCTGAACCCCGCCGTCACGTTCGGTTTGCTGGTCGGCAAACAGATTGAGGTGCGGAAAGCGATTGCCTATTGGATTTCGCAACTGTTGGGGGCGGTGATTGCGGGAATACTGCTGGTCAATTTATTGGGCAGCGCGCTGCACAGCGGCGCGGAGGCCGTCGCGGGCGGCACGCCTGACTTGAACAACACCGGGCCCGTGAAGGGAACCGTGATTGAAGCGGTGCTGACGTTTTTTCTCGTGTTCGTGGTTTACGGAACGGCGCTGGACTCGCGCGCGCCGAGGATGGGCGGTTTGGCCATCGGTTTGACCGTGACTCTGGACATTCTGTTTGGCGGGCCGCTTACGGGCGCGGCCATGAATCCGGCTCGGGCATTCGGGCCGGCGGTCGCCAGCGCGCACTGGAACAATCACCTGGTTTACTGGATTGGCCCGATGCTGGGTGGCGCTGTCGCCGGTCTCGTTTACGGAAATTTTCTGATCAAACCGGACAAATAATTCTCTTGTTGAACATGCTGGGGACGCTTTACTGTCCAAGGTTGAATTCATGAATATCACGATCGTCGGGACGGGTTATGTTGGACTGGTCACCGGCACTTGTTTCGCCGAAGGCGGCCATCAGGTCGTGTGCGTCGATTGCGACGCCGAAAAGATAACAACACTCCAGGCGGGCGGCATCCCGATTTACGAGCCGGGGCTGGCGGAGTTGGTGAAGAAAAACGTGGACGAGAACCGGCTCAGCTTTACGACCAGCACAAAGGAGGGAGTTGACAAGTCCGACGTGATCTTCATCGCGGTGCCGACACCGCCGTTGTCGGATGGGTCGGTCGATTTGAGTTTCATCGAAGGCGTCGCCCGCGACATTGCCGGAGCGATGACGAGTTACAAGATCGTTGTGGATAAAAGCACGGTGCCGGTCAAGACCGGCGAAAAGGTGGTGGAAACGATCAAACGCTACTGCAAGGCGAAGGTGGAATTCGACGTGGTCAGCAACCCGGAATTCCTACGCGAAGGTTTTGCGGTCGAGGATTTTATGCGGCCGGACCGCGTCGTCATCGGGGTCTCGTCGCCGCGCCCGGTGCCGGCGATGCAGGAAGTAGTCGCGCCTTACAACGCGCCCGTCATTGTGACCGACATCAATTCCGCGGAGTTGATCAAACACGCGGCCAACTCCTTTCTGGCGCTGAAGATTTCCTACATCAACGCGATCTCGATCATTTGCGAGGCCACGGGCGCCAACGTGCAGGAAGTCGCCAACGGCATCGGCATGGACGCGCGCATCGGACGACGATTTCTCGACGCCGGTCTGGGCTTCGGGGGCAGTTGCTTTCCGAAGGACCTGAGCGCGTTCATCAAAATCTCCGAACAACTGGGTTACGATTTCCGCCTGCTCAAGGAAGTTCAGCGCATCAATGCCGAACAGATGGAGCGCTTCGCCAAGAAAATCTCCGACACACTCTGGGTTTTGAAGGAAAAGAAAATCGGCGTGTTCGGGCTCGCGTTCAAGCAGAACACGGATGACGTCCGCATGTCGCCGGCGATTGATCTGTGTCATCGGTTGCAGGAGGAGGGCGCCCTCCTGCGCGTGCACGACCCGAAGGCCATGGAGAAGGCGAAAGCGGTGCTGAAAGATGTGACCTTTGTTGCAGACATGAACGCCGTGGCCGATGGATGCGACGCGCTGGTAGTCGCAACGGAATGGCCGGAGTTCAAAAAGCTGGACCTCGAACGCGCCCGCAAAGCCATGACCCATCCTATCCTGTTCGACGGCCGAAATCTTTTTGATCCAACGGAAATGGAGCGGCTGGGGTTCATTTATAAGAGTATCGGACGGTGACGGGAAGGTATGAAGTATGAGGTATGAGGTATGAAAGACAGCCTGACGGGCGGCGGGGGAGGACTTCATACCTCATCATTCATACCTCATCACTCCATCGAAGTGGCCGCCGGCCTCGTCTTTCGCGATGGCAAACTGCTCATCACCCAGCGCCGGCCACAGGAGCATCTCGGCGGTTTGTGGGAGTTTCCCGGTGGCAAACGGGAGCGGAACG
>QHOP01000166.1:0-10549 GCA_003219345.1 Verrucomicrobiota bacterium | reverse complement strand
GAATACCCGGAGAAGACGGTCCGTTTGACATTCTATCGCTGCGCCTGGCTCAGGCACGAGCCGCGCGCGCTGGGTTGCCAGGCGTTCGCATGGGTCACGACCGCGCAACTGGCCGAATATGCTTTTCCACCAGCCGACCAAAAGCTTCTGCAAAAGCTGCGAACCTCACCCGAATTGTGGCGTTGAACCGTTCACACGTTGCGCGATTGAATCACGGCGCAGAGATACAATGCTTTACCCTTTCAACGGTCGAACGGTTCAACCGCCCGGTCAGAGCCTTCCGTAAAACTCTTCGACAACTTTACGGAAGGTGTTTTCTTTTCCGATTCGGACAATGCCCATCTCGCGTTTGGCGTTTTCTGGCGAATCGCTGGCGTGGGCGGCGTTGACCATGATGGTGGAGCCGAATTCCCGACGGATCGATCCGGGCGGCGCTTTGGAGGGGTCCGTGGGGCCGAGCACGTCCCGGATTTTCCGAATGGCTTCGTGACCTTCGTACACCAGCGCGATGCACGTCTCCGTGCCGGGTTGGTTGATCGTCGCGGCGTCGCACTCGCTAGGCGCGCGGCCAGACATGAACTTGACGATGTTCTCGAACTGCTGGTCGCCCGACAGCGGGCAGAGAAGATCGCCGAGCGCCTTCTCTTCCTTGGGCGGGATTTTGAACCCGAGTTCCTTTTCGATGACCGCTTTCGCTTTTGCCGCCACTGCGTCGTTGAACCTTGTGCGCAGGATTTCCCGGATCGGGCCGTAAAACTCCATGGCTTCAGCGGTGCTCATGCGATGCACCTTGATGGCCACGATATAAAGGCCGGTGCGGGAAAAGAAATCTATGACGTTGCCGGGTCGCCCGGTGGGAAAGCGGAAGTTGTCAGGTTTTATGAGAACCAGCGTGTGCTCCGGTCTTTCGTTCGACGGATAAGAGATCGTGTCTTCCACCAGACCGCCATCCGTACCCGAATAGCGCGCCCACAGTTTGAGTTTCCATTCGGCCTCCTCGACGTTGGGTGCGGCGAGCACAGCGGGCTCGAAGTAGCGGACCTGGCCGTGTTCGTCGAGGACGATGTCGCCGTAGGTGTCGCGGATCGTCTCGCCACCGCGACGGTCTGGGCTGATGTTGCCGACGACAGAGCGGACTTTGCGAACGGCATCTTCACCCTGGAATATGAGCATCATGACGCGGCGGCGCTTTTTCGTTTTGGGATCGGGCGAAAGGTTTTGGAGGATGTAGTCGCGTATCAACTCCTGAATGCGCCGATCCTGCGGGTCGTTGGCAGAGATGATGACCTTAGAGTACTCCTGCACCAACTCTGGGCCGGGAGCGAACATACGGGCTGCCACCATTTCCAGGCTGGTTCGGCTGATCAATCGAGCCAGGATGCCACCGGTGCGCGACTTGTGAAGGGAATAAGGCGTGATGATGACGTAGGCGAGTTCTTGCGACATACAGGACGGGACCGTCCGCTCAGGCAGATGGAGTTTCCTGGGCAGCGGCGGCCTTGGGCGCTGCCTTGCCGCCGAGGATTTTGAACATCACCGTGCCGCAGGTCGGGCATTTGCCCTTGATGGCTTTTCGGCCATTCTTCATCAACTCCTCAACGGCATCGACAATTTGCTTCTTTGCTTTGCACTTAACACAATAACCTTCAGCCATAAAAAGCTCCTGAGAAAACACGCCCGCGGCGGTCTATTAATGTGCTTCTAGCTTAAGGGCCGCTTGTTGCGAGCGTCAACTGGGAAAACCAATCTCCAAAAGCTCAAGTCACGCCGATATAATGTGTTGGCAGTAAACAGGATAATCCATGGTGCCGGGGTCGCATTTCCAAGCGTCACGAGCCGATTTAACGGTTCTGCTTGAACCGGATTCCTAAAGCTCGCGAAGGGCCGTTTTTAGAACTTTACCGGTCGCGTTGCGTGGCAGAGCAGGAAGGATCGTAATCCGGCGCGGCACCTTGTAATCCGCCAGTTTGCTGCGAATAAAGTGCAGGAGCGCCTTCTCGTCGAGCGTCACGCCCTCGTTCAGCGCAACGAAAGCGACCGGTTGCTCGCCTTTGCGCGGATCGGGCTGGCCAACCACGGCGGCCTCTTTTACTCCGGCGAATTGATAGATGACCTCCTCAATTTCACGGGGATAAACGTTGATGCCATTGACCAGCAGCATGTCTTTCTTGCGGTCAGTGATGAAAAGGTATCCATCCCTGTCGCGGTAACCGACGTCGCCTGTCAAAAGCCACCCTGCGCGCAGCGCCTTGGTGCTTTCCTCAGGTTGGTTCCAGTAACCTTGCATCACGTTGCCGCCGCGCACGCAAATCTCGCCGACCTGATCTGGCTGGCTTTCCACGGACCGTGAATTGGGTTCATCGCCACGACCGGACTGGCTTCGCTCAAACCGTAACCTTCAATCAGCGGAATGGGAAACTTGCCGTTGAACTCCTTCAGGATTTCGACCGGCAACGGAGCCGCGCCGCTGATGCAGATCCGCAAAGGGATGTCCGGAGGAACGTGCGCGTTGGCGAGGGCGCGGAAAAACTGGGGAATCGCCGGCAAAATCGTCGCCTGGCGGCAGATTATTTCCTGAACGACGTTTTTGGCGGGATGCAGTGATTTGATGAGGACGACCGAGCAGCCCGTGGTCATCGGCAGCATGACGCCGACACAAAGCATGAAACTGTGAAACATCGGCAAGAGCACAACAAAGCGATCCAGCGCGACTGCTTCCAACACCTGGCGGCAACTCTCCACGTTGCAGAGCAGGTTGCCGTGTGAAAGCATCGCGCCTTTGGGTCTGCCAGTCGTGCCAGACGTGTAAATGATGAAGGCCAGATCGGACTCTGTGCGCCTGGCCGAAGCTGGTTCGACCGTTACCAGGGCCGGCGCGTCGGCGAATTCCTCGATTTTGAAGAATTTCAGCTCAGGCAACTTCGCGGCCAGTTGAGCCTGTTCGTCCCCTGTGGCGGCTTCGGCGATCAGCACGTTCGCACCGGCGTCCGACAGGATATAGCTCACTTCAGCAGGCTTCAGAAAATTATTGATGGGCACGACGACACCGCCGGCTTGCAGCACCCCAAAAATCGCGCTGATGAATTCGGGGCAATTTTTCAGCCAGAGGCCGACGCGGTCGTGCGGGCGCACACCGAAGTCCTCATGCAGGCGGGCAGCCAGCCAGCAGGATTGTGCCCGCAGTCTTTCGTACGAATACTCGCAGTCACCCCAGAAAACAGCCGTTTTTCTTGCGTTTTGTTCCGCGGATGCCGAAAAGGCCGTGGTCAGGTTCATGTGCGTAACAGCGGTCGGCGTTGGCAAATTGAATCTCGTTTTGAAGGCGCGAGTCAAGCTTCGTCGGGAACGCATTGGGACGATGGACCGTAGCAGCCGACGTAAGGAGGCTCACTTTTCAAATGCGGAGTGCGGAGTGCGGAACGCGGAATTGAGCCAGAGCCTCCTCACGTCGGCTGCTACGAAGCTGATGGTTCATGGCCGGTGAGGACCGGGACCGTGCGCGCTCCGGTTCATGGGTAGCCGCGCCGCACTAAACTGAACCACTGCCCTGGCTCTCGTATTCACTCATTTTTTCCACAATCAAACTTTCGTTCTGTCTCGGACTCACGCTTTACTTGGCGTGTGATTGACAGCGATGAAAAACTCGCTGGTTTGTTGCCGCGTGTTCAGGCGGCGGACTGGCTGGCGCTCGATACCGAAGCCGACAGTCTGCACGCGTATCCGGAAAAGCTCTGTCTCATCCAAATCAGTCTGCCCGGGGCCGATGAACTGATCGACACGCTCGCGGCGTTGGACCTCTCCGCGTTCCTGGATGTGTTGCGAGGACGGGAACTGATTTTGCACGGCGCGGATTACGACCTGCGTTTGTTGCGACGCGCTTACGCCTTTGTGCCAAAGTCGGTGTTCGACACCATGCTGGCAGCGCGTCTGCTTGGATTCACCGAATTCGGTCTGACGGACCTCGTGGAAAAACTATTGGGAGTCCAGTTGGAGAAAGGACCGCAGACCGCTGACTGGGCGCGCCGCCCGCTGACAGAACGGATGATCAATTACGCCCGCAACGACACTCGTTATCTACAGCCGCTGTCCGCTCTGCTCAAGGCCCGACTGGAAGAAAAAAAGCGGTTGAGCTGGCACCAGGAGAGTTGCGCGCGGCTGGTGCGGGAGTGCGCCGAATTACGGGTGACGGACCCCGATCAGATCTGGCGCGTGAAAGGGGCGGACAAACTCGACCGCCGCGGTCTGGCGATCCTGCGCGAACTTTGGAACTGGCGCGATGGGGAGGCGGTGGAGGCGAACAAGCCGCCGTACTTCATCGTGCGCCATGAGACGCTCATCGCGCTGGCGGACGCCGCGGCGCAAGGGAAAACTGTTTCGTCGCTCCTGCCGCCGGGCCTTCCCTCGCGCCGACGGGAAGGAGTGCTGGCGGGTGTTGAGCGCGCTTCACAGTTGCCCGAATCGCAGTGGCCGCAGCGCCATCGATCTTCCGGCCACCGGCCGAGCGCCGCGGAAAAACGCCGCTACGATGTCCTGCGCCAGAGACGCGACGATCGCGCCGCTGAACTGGGGATCGACCCGACCTTGATTGCCAGCCGCGCCACGCTGGGTGCGCTGAACGCGCTACTTCAAACGCGAAGCCCTTCAAATACTCCGTTTCCGCAATGACCGGGATGACCGGATGGTCCGGCGACTGGCTGTAGGTCGCGACGCGACGGAGGATGCGCCGGGCATCGAACGCCGCCGCGAGGATCACCTCCTGAAACATCCCCGCATCCACGTGGTGCGAACAGCAAAACGTCGCCAGCGTGCCGCTGGGCTTGAGCAGCTTGAGCGCGCGCAGGTGAATCTCCTTGTAACCGCGCAGCGCGTCCGGCACCGAGGCGCGATGGCGCGTGAATGAAGGCGGGTCGAGGACAATGCAATCAAAGCGCGGAACGACTTTCTCGTGCCGCTTCGTCGCGGTCTGGGCTTTCAACCAGTCGAAAACGTTCGCGGTCTCGAACGAACATGGCTCCGACAAACCGTTGGCGGCAGCGTTGCGGCTGGCAGTGGCGACTGCCTGTTCGCTCTGGTCAATCGCGTGGACGTGCGCCGCGCCGGCCCGCGCTGCGTGCAGCGCGAAGCCACCGAGAAAAGCGAAGCAGTCCAGCACCTGCGCGTTCGGCGTGCGCGCGATCAAGTCAGCGACGCGTTGATAGTTGACCTGCTGGTCCAGATACAGCCCGGTCTTTTGGCCGCCCAGCAGGTCCACTTCAAACTGCAATCCGTTCAGCTTGACCGTCAGTTTGCCGTCGAATTCTCCCGCAATGACACCGTTAGCGTCGGGAAGACCTTCGAATTTGCGGGAAGAGATGTCGTTGCGCTCAACCATAGCGCGCGGCGCAAAAATCTTTTGGAGCGCGGCGACCACCATCGGCTTACGCTGGTCCATGCCCAGCGACGAGGTTTGCAGCACCAGCACATCCTCGTATTTGTCCACGATCAGTCCGCTGAGAAAATCGCTCTCGGCATTGACCACTCGGAAGGAAGTGGCTTCCGCCAAATGCTTTTTCCTCACCTCCAGCGCGGCGCGAATGCGTTGCTCGAAGAACGCTTCATCCACGGTCACCCGCTCCGGCGCGAGCATGCGGACGTGGATTTTCGATTTCGAATTGTAGAAACCGACGCCAAGCAAACGCTGGCGATGGTCTTTGAGCTGGACAAGCTCGCCGTCTCCGGCCGGCTGCGTGAGCCGCAGGATGGAGCTTTGATAAATCCAAGGATGCCCTGCCACCACGCGGTCGGCTTCTCCAGGCTTCAGTAAAACCGTCGGCAACGAGTCCATAGGTTTGTAAACAGTGGACGAACGCTCCGCGTTGGTATGTGTTTAGCGACGTAGCGGCCAGGCCGCACGCCGGCAAAAGCGGCAGAGAATCGCCGTACTCCAGGACGCAGGCGCGGTTTGCTGCGACTGCCGATCGGCGCGAAATGTCTTGGACAATGGAAACAAACTTCCCTGCCAAACATCACTTATTGTCGCCGATCGCGTCTGGCGCGGCGTGTTGCTTGGCCAAGAGCACCATTTTGTCGAACTCCTCTTTTCCACCGAAATAGTCATAGTTGACCGGACCGAGTTGCAACAATTGTTGATTCAACTCGTCCCATTGCTCGCACCAGTAAGCGTAACGGGCATAGTTGTGGTGCCAGCCAGGCTTATTTGGATTCAGCCAAAAGAACTTTTCGAATGCCGCTTTGATGTCAAGCCAGACTTCAGGGCGTTTCCAGTACGTCGCTTGATCCGACTTTTCGAGGTAGTAGAGAGGGACCTCGTCATGAGCATCTGCCAAAACAAGAGGGACATGGCCACTCCACTCTTTGGATTCTACACATTCGCGGCCGAATTTAAGCATTTCTTCGATCGACCCGTGCCACTTTGGTTCCAAGTAGAGCAACTTCGTGTTACACGCATCGTAGCTGTTCGGATCAAGTTCCATCGCGCGTCGGAACCACAATTCCATTCGGCTTCGGCCTCGACCTTGACCTAATTCTACCCACATCATCTTTACGGCCGTACGCGGGTCTTTAGGGTTGAGTTCCCACGCTTGAGCCAACGCCGTCTCCGCAGCCGCAAGGCGCTCACTGAACAACCTCCAACCTTCTTGGGAGACGGTGTTGGCATAACCTCCACCCCGTGCAGCCCAAGCGTATTTGATATAGAATTGCCCTTTGAGCAGCCAACTGACCGATTCTTTCGGCCAATTCTGGAATAACGGTTTCTCAATACTCCGATAGAATTCTTCAAATTGCCGGTTGTTCCGCTCGACGAGCTTGAACATGTCCTGGCAAGCGTCGTCTACCTCGCCGACCGGCGTTGATCTGTCTGCAATGAAAACTGCCAGCTGTGTTGCGGCCAAATGCCGGAAGTGATGGACTTCAGTAGGAGTATTGGTGCCTGCGACGAACTTAAGCTGTTCGGCTGCCCGCAAGGTTGCGTAGAACTTGCGAATGCTCGGATAGGAACTCTGTTGCATTTCTTGCGCTGCCTTACAAAACGCATCCGCGAACACTTTCGAGCTGTTCGTTTGATCCAGAGAGAAACGCGTGTGAAGATAAGCAATCATGGGATCATTGCATCCGGCTTCGACGGCAAGATCACAATTCGTGGCGATAATTTGTCCCCAAGGTTCGTTGGTTTCCGTAACGCGAGATCGCGCACGCGCAAATTCGGTGAGAGCGCGTTTGGCGGGTTCGTCCCATGCCCGATTGGCGTGGCCTGCTTTTTCATACGATTCTACAAGCGTTTTGATATTCCAAGTGAAACGATCCTGCGGCATCTGTTTGGGAGAGGAACTCGGAGGAGTTTTGGCCTTATTGCAAGCCGCCGAGAGAAAGAGAAGAAAGCAAACAACAAAGGAAGCCGTAATACGTCGCGAAAGCCTAGGAGAGTTCATGTTGACAGTATATCATGGGCCGTTAATCGGACAATCAATCCGTTCGGCTCAGTCAAATCTGCTCTGTCTTTGGCCCCAATTCTGTCGCCCTGACGGGGCTTTCGTTGATGGCGCATTTTCCCCCACGGCTCGCGCCGTGGGCTACGCGCGCAGCCTGGTGAGGGTTTCCCTCTCCCCCTGAACCTCGTAGCCGCCGACGTGAGTCAGCGCACTTGTTTGCTTTCGAGGCAAAGGATTAGCGCCGACTCACGTCGGCGGCTACGGTTCAGGGGTTTAATGCGCGAAATTTTTCGGGGAAATCTCTCCCCAAGGGAGAGGGTCGAGGTGAGGGGAAAGTCAACTTGGACGGTTCACACGGCGTCCGCTTCGAGTGGGGCACGCGACCATCACCCAACCACTATGGCTTTGAGCCATTCATCGTTTCATGCCTCCGGCTTTACCGGAGGTCACTTATTTGTTCCGCGGAAACAGTGCTTCTTTCATGCCCGGCGCAGGCTGGCCGGTCTTGTCGTCCCAGTATCTGAACCCGGCTTTCCAGTCCCACATCGCCCAGCCGAGTCCGAATTCATCGAGTGCTTTGCGAAACTCCGCGTAGAAGCGTCCGCGCGACGCCGCGTCCGCGCCGGTGTAGCAGCCGAATTCGCCGACGTGCACCGGGCGTCCGTAGTGGTCGGACCATTCCTTCGCCTGCTGCAGCGGACGACGAAAAGCCAAGGGGCTGCACGGGTTCTCTTCCGTCGGCAGCGTGTTGTAGCGTTGGAGCCAGTCGAATGTCCCGCTGCCCAGCTTCACGCCATCAGGGGGAACGAACGGCGTGGTTGGTGGGCCGGGAAAAACAATCCCTTTGAGCGATTTGACATCGGAGCTGGTCCAGGTTGCGCCTTGATGAGTGAAATTGAACGGATCGTAGCAATGCACGGTGACGATGAGGTTTTCGTCGTTGTCCGGCAGGCGCAGGTTCGGCAGTTCGCTGACCTGGTTCCATCGGCCTGGACCGACGAAGATGACGCGCCGAGGATTCGTCTTGCGAATCTCTCTGATGGCCTCTGCGTAAATCGGATTGAGCACGACTGTCGTGGCCGCGTCCTTGGGTTCGTTGAGCAGCTCGAACGCGACGTTGTCGGAGAACTTCGCGTAGTGCGCGGCGATCTGGCGCCAGAGCGCGTAGAACTTGTTCGTGAACGCGGGCGGATCGCTCGTGAACGCGTCGAAGTGCTGGATGTTGACGATGACGTTGAGGCCGTGCTTGAGCGCGTTGGTGACGAGGAAATCGGCTTTGGCAAAAATGTCGTCGGAAAGTTTGAAGTCAGGCGCGGGGCCGGCGTAATGGTGCCAGCCAATGGGCAGGCGGACATGGTCGAATCCCTCGGCCTTGATATGAACAAAATCCTGTTCCGAATAGCGCGCGCCCCAGTCCTGGCCCGGCGGCGCTTCGAGGTAGTTGCCAAGGTTGGTGCCGCGCAGGAATTTTTTTGCGGCCTGGTGCGCGGGTGTGTTGCGGCTCGCAACGCGGCGCATTTCAGGCAAGGCAGCTCTGACCAGGTTGGTCTGGATATGGACGAAGCAAGTTACAGCAACGAGGGCGAAGAGGATGGTCGGTTTCGTGGCGGGATGCATGGACCGATTTATGCAAGCCGGACGCGTATTGTCAAACTGGCCGTGTGTTTGGGAGTGTGCGTGCCCGGCACTTTGGCAGTACTATTCAATAAGAGAGCCAACGCTCGCCCTCACCTCGACCCACTGCCATTGAATTAAGCCGCCAGCGAGAACCGCACTGACAGGCTCTTAATCTTAATCCTAATCGTAATCTTGCTCGGCTTTAGTTGTTGAGATTAAGAGTAAGATTACGATTTTGTATCCATTGGAGATAAGGGCTCGACGGAGTCTCGCCCCACGCGGTTCATGGGTAGCCTCCTTTCGCTTTTGCGCACGCATTGGGACCATGAACCACCCCCTTACTCGATCCCGCGACTGCGGGACCACCCTCTCCCCCATTGGGAGTGACGGGGCGCAGGATCTCATCGCCAGGCGTCCTGCGCCCCGCTGTCAATCACTCCTCCGGAACGTAATTTGACTGGGGGACGATCCGGTAGAAGCGATGACTATGTTCAAGCGCTTCGGGATCCACGAAGTGAAGCGCTCCATCCGTAACCACATTGGTGCACAACGGCACCCAGGCCGAGAGGTCTTCCGAAACTTCCAGACGGAAGGCGAAGCCGTCCGGTTTGTCCGCGCAGAGGTGGAACGAGCCGTCAGGAAGTCGCTTGCACGGCGGCCGGTGTAGGTCGTCATCGACGATGATGGCCGCCGCTTTGTCCGGCCGGCCCACTTCATATCGTGCAACCGGACCGAGGGTAGGATCGGGTTCGAGCCTCACGACAACGGTTTCAATTCCCTCTTCCAAATTGTCGTCAATCGGCACGATTACGATTGCAGCCGAGTGGCGGCCCGCCGGAATGGTCAACGAGTTGCCGATTTCCACGTAGTCCACGCCGTTGGACGCGGTGCCGTGAACGGAATAGAACACGGTAAGGTCCAGGTTTGTCGGGCCGGTCCGGAAAATTCTGAACCTGGCGGTGTTGGTTCCATTCGTCGAGACTTTCTCGGAAGCGAACGGATCGGTGGCGACGATGCTGACGCTGGGCACCAATGGCGGCACATCACCGACGAGGATGGTGACCGGCTGCGACGTCGTAGCGCCGCCCATGTCGTCGGTCGCGTTCGCAGCCAGGATGTATCTGCCGGCCGTCACGTTGGACCAGATAAGACTGAACATCTGCTCCTGATTGGGCGGCGGCGCCACGATGAAATCAATCGACTCCGCGCCGATCTTCACGCCGTTGGCGAAGAATTCTACGAATCCGACCCAGCCGTCCGGGTCCTGCGTCTTGACATCAATCTCGATATCCGACCGCGCGGGAAACGTGGCGTCATTGTGCGGCTTCACGACCTGCACTCCTGGACGCACGTTGGCCTGGTCGTTGTCGCGAATGTACGCCATGGCCTCCTCCGTGGAGCCGACGATGTAGCAGCCCTCGATCGGAACCGGCACGAGTGGCAAACAGGGCGGGTCCGTGAACAGACAAGGCGGGCAATTAGGCAACAAAGTCAGCACGACG
>QHOP01000365.1 GCA_003219345.1 Verrucomicrobiota bacterium | reverse complement strand
ACGGATTGAACTGGCAGACACGCTTCGATTGCGACCTGTTCTATACGCTCGAGAAAAAGGATATCACCCACAAGCGCGGTGAAGTCCGGTCCACGGAGCGTCAACGGGACATCTCCCGCAAAATCATTCAAGGCTTGGCCCTGGCCGGCCTCTAAAACAGTTTCCCCTCAGCAGCAGACGGCCTCGCCCGGAGGACGCCGGTGCGAGTCCTGCCACCCTGACCATTTCTGGAAGGCAGGCAGATACAAGCTGGCTGCACCTGTCCCGAAAACAGGATCGGCTCAAACCCGAGGTCGGAGCATTACCGACGCCTTCCGCCATTTTGGCCGCGTGCCAACACTTAACCGCAACCCCCCAACCAAAGGAAACCTATGCGACCTGTAATCCGTTACCAAAGCCAGTTGCTCTATCGCAAGAGCTACAAACCAAGTCGTGTCATCCGAATCCGACAGGCGAAGTTGAAATTTGAATTTCGTCCGGTGCGCTTCGGTTTGAAACCAAAAATCACAACATATGAATGCGAAATACCGAGCGAAAAGACTCAGTGAGGTGCTGCGTTTGTGCGGGCCTCAGGCGCGATTTTGCGAAGTGCATTGGAGGCGGCATCGCGGATACCGCCTTTCGAATCGGTAAGAAGAGCGGTGATAGCGGGCACCGCAGTGCGCGCTTGAGATTCAAAATTTCCACAGGTTGCCGAGGGCGTCGGCTGCGCGCTCACGATAGAAATGGTTCGGGTGTTCCAAGTGCCGAAGGAAGATGGGGATCGCTGGTGTCGCGTTGGTGCCAAGTTCAACGATGGCGAGCGCTGCGGCGGTGCCCACCCTGAAGTGGCGATTAGTGAGTCCGGCGAGCAACTCCGGCAGTGCGGGTGCCCCGATGTGGCCCAAACATTGGCCGGCCATAAATGCAATGACCTCATTCGTGCTGGCAAGCATTTTTCCCAGCGCGGGGGCAGCCGATGCAGCCATCGGGCCGAGAATCTGAAACCCGCTTTTCGCCCGAAACTGCTCGTCTAAATCGTCGCTCGCGACCCACTTTGTCAGTTGAGGCACAGCGTTGCTGCCTATGTTGCGGACCGCCGCTTCAGCTTTTCGTTCGTCGGACGTGCCTTCGTCTGCCTTCTGGTAAAGCTCAAGCCACTTACTGAGCGACTTGCCGCCATATTTAGGCTCGGCGCTCCAAGCCGGAAAGACACCGCCGATGCCTGCACAGAGAAGGAGGCATAAAAACTTACTGTTCCTAAATTGGTGAGTCCACATGGAGACAGTGTGACATGATCGGAGCAGAAGGAGAACCAGAAATCAGGCCATTGCCTTCGTCGCAAGTCGTTTCTCGTCCTGTAGCTCAAGAGCAGAGCGCCCGCCTGATAAGCGGAAGACCGCGGAGCGTTACCGCGCGGGACGACCACTTTCCCATTCAACCTTAACGAAAGGAACCACTATGAAGCTCGCCAAGGCACTCAAACTCAAGAACCAGCTCGCAGGCGAAGTCGCCCAGCTCAAGGAACTGCTCGGCAAGCAGAACGTCCGCTCCAGCAAACAGAAGTTCGACTATGACAACCGCGAGGTCTTGACGCGTCTGCGTGCCAAGCTCGACGAACTCGTGCGCGTGAAGGCAGCCCTCGCCGTCGCCAACGCGGAAATCTACGCAAAGATTTTCCGGCTGGCGGAACTCAAGGGCCTCGTCGCCACGTTGACCGCGCTCGAAACCAAGAGCGGCGTGTTCCACGAGGGGCGCGGATTCGCCGAAGCAAACTACGAAGTCGAATACGTCGCCCAACTCGGCAAGGTGGACGTGGACAAGCTCGTCGCCGAGTTGCAGAACGAAATCCAGACGCTGCAAGACGCGCTCGACGAGTTCAACTTCACCCGCTCAGTGAACGAATGATCGTCACGGGCTGGGAAGCACCAACGTAGGCTGGCGGTCGCGACACCGTCAGCCTTCGCCATTTTCGTGCGCGGTGGTGGAGGAGGGTCGGAGTGGACGCTGTTACACGCCGCAAGGCGTTAGCTCGCTGCAAACGAGCAACCCACTGTAAATGGGTCATGCTGATGCCGATGCCGAGTCGTCAAAACGCACCGGGCAACCTGCTCAAACTGCACGCTTCAAGCCGCAAGGCGCAAGCCTCTTGACGGCATCCACAACGATCTGCCGAAGTCGCCGCGCACATCTCCACTGGATGGTGTAGTCAGTCTGCACGCTTGGCTGAAGCCCAGGAGGTGTCGGTGCGATTCCGACTCCAGTGGCCATTCTTGTCCGTGAATGCAAAGCAGCTCGCGCGCTCTGCCCTTCAAGCAGAACCTAGCCGGTGCGAGTCCGGCCACGGACACCAAATGATTCAACACAAAAATGCTCTCAAAGTGTAATTAGTTCTGCACGCCGCTCTGCGAAGGCGGAAGTTCGTGGTGCAAATCCACGTGAGAGTACCAGTTTCAAAGCCTCTGTGCCTCAGCAGCTACAGGGCGAGTTTCGTAAACTCGTATTCGTCGGTGCAAGTCCGACCAGGGGCTCCATCAGGATTGTGGTGTAACAGCAGCATCTCTCCCTGTGAAGGAGACGGTCCGGGTGCGAATCCCGGCTTCCTGACCAATTCAACCATCAACCAATAAAATCGTTATGAGATCAGACATGCATAAAGTCGTCGTCGAGCGTCCGCGCTGGAATCCCGGCCCGGGCAAACACGGACGACGCGCCAATCTGTCGAACGAACTTTTGCCGAAGTTCGAAGGCATCAAGCGTCCGCACGCGCACCGCAAGGGACTCACCGATCTGCTTGGCCCGCTGAAACGCTGGCTGCGTTCACAAGTGGGCCGGCCTTGGAACGATGTTTATTCCGAGGCTTGTGCCGTGATCAAACCCGACAGCTGGCGCCACGGCGAAGTCCCTGTCGGATCGGTGGCGAGCAACTGGGCGCCGTTCTACATCCATCCGGAAACAGGTTTGTTGTGCGAAGTGCCGGCTCGGCCCCACCGTTGCTGGTGTGACAAGAAAGCGAATCGACGGTCATTGACCCTACGCTGGCTGGACGACACCACGCTCTTGCGCCAGCTCAATGGGTGCTGGTTCGAGTGCCGGATGGCAGAGTTCCCGGAACGTTTCGTGAAGGGTGACAGTCCGTGGCGCTTCGACCTCGCCGAGAAGATAGCGATCTACCGTTCCAAAGCGCGTGAGATTTATGGACGCGACGCTTACTGCGTCGCCAAACGTCAGCTTTCACGCCGCGAGCTGAGAAAATTGGGCGTGTTCAACACTGCTCAGAGAACGGATCGATCGGAGCGCAGCCTTCAGCACGTCATCGCGCGGCTTGTTGACGACTGCGCTTCGGTATTCAGCCGATGCGAGTGCATCGTTCATTTCCAAACGCAACCCTTGGACCACGGAGGTCGTATGGCACAACAATCGTTCGATCAACTCCAGCACGGGATTCCCAACGAACATAGGTGTTGAGAGATACACGCCGGTCTTCCAAACCGGAATACGGGGCGCGATACCCTGATGTTCGACCATTTGTTTCATGATGTTCGACCATTTGTTTCAGAGTGTAGCCTAAAAGTGAGGCGCTTGCTTCGGGAGCAAGATCAAGCGGGAGCGTTACCCGCCGCTCTGTCCATTTCCCGCGACGCGAAATCCCGGTGCCGGTCAGGACTTCACAGGCCTGGCTGCGGCGGTTCAACTCCGCCTTCGTGTCGCGGTCGGGTTGCAAGCATTGCAGCGATGCAGCGGTCTCTTAAACCGCAGAGCACGGGGCAGCACCGTGGCGACCCACCATTTCGGAGGAGGAACGCGGATTGAAAAATTCATGAGGAGCCTTGCGTGCCCAGCGCGGCGAATAAAGCTTCTGCCTTCCGCTTCCTCCTCCGTTTCGTTTCAACGCTTCCGTAGCTCAATTACCAGAGCGCGACGCTTCGAACGTCGGAGATGAGGGTGAGAGTCCTTCCGGGAGTGCCAATTTCATTTACGATTTCGATTTGCGATTGACGATTTTTGCCGCGTTAGTCCAACGACAAGAGACGCTCCGCTCAGAACGGAGAGGTTGGGGGTGGAAATCCCTCACGCGGCACCATTTCGCCCACGTAGTCCAACGCAGAGACGGCGCACTTAAAACGCGCGAAGTGTCGGTGCAAATCCGGCCGTGGGCACCACCGCGTGTAGCCCAATGCAGAGGCGTTCCGCTCAAGACGGAAAGGTTGCAGGTGCAAGTCCTGCCACGCGGACCAATTTGGAATGTCAACCGGACGAGCGAGCCGGGCCTCGGTGCTAACGAGTGCGTGCCTCCGGGCAAGTGGTGCAAGTCCACGGCATTCCGCCATTGTTTGGTTGATGGCTGATGGTTGAGTGTTGAGCGGCCAGACGATCACGCAGCTGTATTTTTTCGTGTCCATCAACTATCACCTCTCATCACTCAACTGTTCCGAAAGCGCGCGTAGTTCAAAGAGAACCGTCCGTCCTATAAGCGGAGTCGCACTAGATCAGTGCCGAGTTCCGGAGCGTTACCGGACGCGCGCACCATTTCGAACCCCTGAACGCGAAGTAGATCGAGCGGCCCAGCCCTTTCATTTGTTTACGACTTTGGAAAGCGCTGGGTGTGAGCCGGTGGAAGAGACCGGCCAGGGGTTTGATTCTTCGTCCCCATAGCTCAAAGCACAGAGCGGGCGCGTCCTAAGCGTCAGGTTGTCGGTGAGAGTCCGGCTGGGGACACCATTTTTGCGGGTGTGGTTCAACAGCAGAATGCGGCCGTGCCAAGGCCGAGACAACGGTGCGATTCCGTTCACCCGCTCCATTTCTGTCCCTGTGGTGTAGTCCAGACAACATGCCTGCCTCTCATGCAGGAGATCACCGGAGCGAAGCCGGTCAGGGACGCCAATTTCACTGCCCCCAAAGCATTTTGAGCGATGCACTTCTTTGGTACGGAAGCCAGCTCGGTGCAACTCCGGGTGGGGGCTCCATCTTAATGGCCGTGCGCAAGCACCGCAGTCGAGCCAGCGCTCAGGCGAGCATCATAAGCCCGTTGTGCCCAGGGCAGCACTGGGGACTGCGACCATTTTCGGCCTCCTTGCAGCAGCCTGTGGATTTCTTTTGTAAAGAAATCGTGCCGGGGCAGCACCGGCTGGAGGCTCCAATTTGAGTATTTTTCGGGCGAGTGGTTAAGAGGGAATAGCAGACCCCGCAGATCGAGAGTCTGCGAGCCTTGGAGGTGCAAGTCCTCTCTCGCCCACCAATTTCAAGGAGCTGAAGCCACAGTAGACCGGCACCGGACTTTTAATCCGGTTTGGTGAGGTTGCAACTACCTCCGGCTCCACCAATTCATTGCGGGATGGAGTAACGAGCAACTCGGCGCTCTTTGAAAGCGCAGTTGATGGTGCGAATCCGTCTCCCGCAGCCAATTTCCGCCCGGTGGTGAAACAGGATCATGTCTCTCCTACAAAGAGATGTTGGGGGTGCAATTCCCTCCCGGGCGACCAATTGCCTCGTTGCATAATCAGGAGTGCGCCGGTCTCTGACACCGGAGGACCTGGAGCAAAACCAGGCGAGGCAGCCACTTTCATTTCCGATTGATGATTTACGATCGACGATTTGAATTTCATTTCAACAAAGGACAAATACCGAATCGAAACGTGCACTCGATTTAACAATTCAACGGTTTAACGATTTAACGAACGTATGAGTGACATTCTGAACAAGACGATTGTGCTGGTGCTGAACCGCAACTGGCAGGCTATCCACGTGCGCACGCCGCAGGAGGCGTTCTGCATGATGGCCACCAACGTGGCTACGGCACTGGAGATTGAGTTTGACGATGGTGCCCGTGCGGAAGCACTCCGACCCGTGACGTGGGACGAGTGGATCACGCTGCCGGTGCGGCCGCAGGACAACGCGGTGCAGACGGTGCGCGGCCAAGTCCGCGTGCCGACGGTGATCGTGGCGATGAACTTTGCCAAAGTGCCGAAGAAGCGCCCGAAGCTCTGCGCGAAGACCATTCGCGAACGCGACGGCAACCGTTGCCAGTACACGGGCGAGGTGCTGAAGCCGGAAGAAGGCAGCCTCGACCACGTCGTGCCGCGTTCACGCGGCGGCAAGGACGCGTGGGAAAACCTCGTGTGGTCGAGCAAGGCCGTGAACACGAAGAAAGGTAACCGCCTGCCGCACGAAGCCGGCCTGAAACTGCTCACCGTCCCGCGCGCACCAAAGGAACTGCCGGTATCGGCGCTCATTCGCAACGCGCACGGCGTCGCCGAGTGGAAACTATTCCTGAGCGACAAGGCGGAGCCTTGACCCAATCGGGAGAGCGGGCATCAAAGCTCGCTCTCCGCGATTCGTCGGGTTATGAATGAGAATGTCAAACCAACTAAACTAAGAGATGCTGATTTTCGTAGATGAAAGTGGAAACTTCACGATTCCCCACCACGGGAAACGGAACCTGAGTTGCGTCGGAGCTTTGATTGTTCCCGAAACAGCTCACAACGATTTGATCGGCGCATTTGTGAAACTCCGGGACATGTGGGCCGGGTCGCTACGAGAAGTAAAAGGAAATACTCTGCGTGAAGAACAAACTGCCGAATTGATCGATCTCCTTGTTGATCGAGGATGCCTCCTTTTCATCTGTGCAACCGAGATGTCACTCAATTCCGCCTCGATGATCGCGAACTTTCAACGCGAACAGTCCGAATACATCACAGAGAACATTACGGACGCGCATCACCCTCTTCTCCGACGGCAGGTTTTCAGGCTGCGTCAGAGGTTCGAGAGCATGCCAGCACAACTGTTTCTTCAATCTGTTCTGCTCACTGACGTGATCCGAAAAGCCATTGATGAATCGAGTGTACACTTCGCGATGAAAAACCCGCCCGAACTCGGGGCGTTTAGATGGTTTATCGACGGCAAAGATAAAACCAAAACAGCTTACGAAGCGGCGTGGGAGCTAATGGCGGCAGGTCTCATTCAAAGCAAGGGCATCGAGAAGCCCGGCATTGCAGTAGTCGAGGGCGACTACACATTCTTCAGACGAAGTTTTATGGATGCAGATCCAAAATGGCCAGATTACCTGCCGAAACCACAATCCCGGGGTCCGTTTCAACATGGAATGATATGGAATCTAAAAAAAGTGCTTTACGATTCATTGTCATTCGTGGACTCGAAGAATTGTTGTGGCCTCCAACTGGTTGACATCGTCACGAGCACATTCAGGCGCGCCCTGATGGGGCGACTGAAACAGCAAGGCTACGAGAGGTTGGGAGAGCTGATGCGCAGGCTCGGCCCGAGCCCAGTGGAGCTTCACTTGTTCAATTCGAATGGCTCTCAGCGTGGCTTTTCGGAGTATGACAATGCTGTTGCCTTAATTGACTCACGATCGCAGTTGGTTGGTAAGTGACCCAAGTTTTGACAAGAATTTGAAATGAGTGCAGAAAACCCAACCCAAATCCACGCCACGGGTGAGGCCACCGGCTTCATTCCCGCGCCGGGCGACAAGGGCAAGCCCATCACCGTTATCGGCACGAACTCGATTCGTGCCGGGTTCGATGCCACGTGCCTTCAGCAGGCGCTCAACGCCCGCAGTGCGCCCGGCGTCACCGATCTCGTGCTCAATCCGGACGCACACGCAGGCTACGGCGCGCCGGTCGGTTGCGTGCTCACGTCGCCGACGCACGTTTATCCCGGGCCGGTCGGCGTGGACATCAAATGCTCGATGAGCTTCCCGCAACTCGATCTGCCGGCGGACCAGGTGGCGGACAAGACCGTCCGCCGCGCGCTGATTGATGCGATTCTCGAACGCATGCTCACCGGTCCGGGTCGCGGCCAGCGTTCGGCGCGGAAGGCACGCAAGGTTGGCGAAGCGCTTGGCGTAAAGGTGGCCACGGACGGCGCATCGCCCGAGGTGTTGCACGCGCTCGGCATTCCGCTGGAATGGGCTGAGCGTTGCGAAGACGCGGCGCACACCGGCCACGACGGAACGAATTCCACGCTCGCGTTGCGTCTCGAATGGCTGCGCGCGAACCAGTTCTCCAACTTCCTCGAAAAGGTCACCCAGCTCGGTTCGTGTGGAGGCGGCAACCATTTCGGCGAATGCGAAGTGGTGCGCCTGCTCGACAACGACCGCGCGCGTCGCACGGCGGAGGTGTTCGGTTTGCGTGATGGTTGCGTGGGATTCCTGTCTCACTGCGGTTCGCGTGGGTTCGGTCACGCACTGGCGAGTGGACAGTTCCGCGCGCTCCAGCAGAAGTTTGCCAAGTGGGACATCCCGCTGCCGGGCGAGGACAAGGAACTGGTCTATGCGCCGCTCGGCACGCCCGAGGCCGACGCGTATCTCGATGACATGGCCCTCGGCGCGAACTTCGCGACTGTGAATCATCTCCTTATCAACGCGCTGGTGCTGGAGGCGTTTCAGGAAATCATTCCGGGTGTGCGCGGGTCGCTGGTCTATTTCATCAGCCACAACATCGCGCGCAAGGAATTGCTGCCGGATGGTCGCGGCGGTTTCGCGGGCGAAGGCTGGGTGCATCGCAAAGGCGCGACACGCGCCTTCCCGGCAGGCCATCCGTCGCTGAAAGACACGCCGTTCGCTGAAACGGGCCATCCGATTCTGCTTCCAGGCAACCCGACGGCGGGCAGCGTTATCATGACGGCCGATGCGGGCGCGCATGTGGCCGCATATTCCGTGAACCACGGCGCCGGCCGTTGCATGGGCCGCAAAGCCGCCGACCGCGCGCTCGACCAGAAGACCGTGGACGACGAGTTCGTGGCGAACGACATCCTCACGAACTGCCGTCAGTATCCGAAGGACGAAGCCCCCGCCGCCTACAAAGACTTCGACGCGGTGCTCGACTCCAGTGAAAGCCGCCGGTCTGGCGAGCGAAGTCGCGCGGCTCAAAGCGCGTTTCGTCATCAAAGATGCAGACACGAGCCTGAAAGGCGCAGCATGACTGAAGTAGGGCGCTCAGTTTGCCGACGACTGATTTCATTTCCGGTTAAACTCGGTTTCCCATTGCGTCAAAGTGCCGATCATTCTCTCGAACTCCGGCGGTTCGCCAAAGAACATTTGCTGCATCTTGGCGTAATCCTCACGCAACGCTTTCAATCGGTGCTCTGGCGGCGCAATTCGCAATGTCCCCTTGGCTGCCTCTCCGTACTTCGCCCACGACGATCTGAAAAATAAATTCTTGTGCTCGGCCACTCGCGCCAGCAACTCAAGCCGTTTGACCGCTACGTTCGATACACCCTTTCGGATCAACTCGTAAACGTCGCAATAGTGCCGGGAAAAGCGCTCCGGCATTGGCTTGTCCACTGGACGATAGAACTCCGCGTGCAGGATTGTTGCCTTCTCCCAAAACGTCCGTTCCAGCGACAAAACTTTCACGGCGCAACTCGGCTCTCGAAAACCCTGCGGAAACTGCTCCGCTACATACGGCGTCACCGGCTTCGTCTCGCACGGCCAGTGGTCCGACCGCGCGCCCATTTCAATTTTCACTGCCCGTCGAAGGAAGCCGGCCGCTTCCGGCGCGAAACTCGTTGGATAGTCGAACAACAAAGTCTGCTTGTCCGGGTCATCCTCGTCCGAACGGAGAGACCACTTCTCGTCGCGACGAACCTTCGACCTGATGGCCGATTCAAGTAATGGGAGCAGTTCAGTGGCGATCTTCTGCTGACTGGCGGTCTTGAGTGCCTCAATGCGCCGCTGCTTCTCCTTATTGCTCGCACCCGCCTCCGGCTCGTTCGCCCCGCCGAAGCCGAGAAAGCCACGGTCAATCGAAACATCAATGTCCTCCGAGAATCTTTCGATGACTTTGAACACCTTGGAGAGCGACGTGCCGCCCTTGAAAATCAGATGCTCGCCAAACGCAGGCAACCGGAACAATTCTCTCAACGTCCAGCAAACCCAGAAATCCTTTTCGACTATCTGCGCTTGTATGTTGCGCGGAGTGGCCGTTCCTTCGAAAAAAATCCTTCGTTCCTCCGGGTTCAGTTTCGCAAAGCCATCCATGCTTCACACCTTGGCGGCCAGTCGCCGCATGATGTCTCCGATCCAGGCCGGGGCGTAGGCCAAGTCCTTCGACAATTGCTTTCTGTCATCTGCGGACAACTTTCGGTCGAGACCCTTCACTGTGTCATCGTTCACATGCGCCTCGCCGAGGTAACGCAAGGCCTGAATCACCAGACCGCTGATTCTACCGGCCGTCGCCATATTCCGCGGAGACGTCTGTTTTAGCACGATGTTCAGTTTGCCGACTCGAACGCGTTTGCTCCGACCGTCGGTCAGAAAGACGACCTTTGCCGGCACCTGGTCTGACAGCCCCAGCAGGTTCGCGGCATACGCTCCGGTCGGCTGCAGCCGAGTCCCGGCTTTGCCCGCCAATGCCTTGGCAACCTTGTCCACGCTCGGCGCGGTCACTCCCACGATGGGATGCTGTCGGGGCACGTCATACAGTCCGCGCGCTACGCGGCGAACTGTTCCGGCAGCCGCCATCCGTGAAAGCGCCTTGTCCACGGCGTCGCGCGAACCGAGGTCAAGGAAGTCGGTGGGAGAAAAGACCCAGCCGTTCCCGCGCGCCTTGATGCGCGCGAGCATCGCTCGATCAATTGGATTAGCCACTTTCATCAGAAATCTATTGTCAGAAATATGTAGGCGTTTTTCTGACAAAAGGCAACCCTCTTTCCATTCAAAATCTGCGTTTCTCCATAATCGCGGGGGGCACGTGGCTGAAGACCTCTACTTATCTTCGATGACCGGCATTGCCCCCCGCCGGAACCAACACGCGCTTCGCGCCGTATCGCAACGCACCCCGCCTCCCATGCTGCTCCCTCTGCTCCGCGCGTGCTCGTTCCGGCTTGTGAACGACGCAGCCCGCGTCACGCTTCCGTTGCGACTTGGCTCGGTCGCTCCGCTACTTCCTCCGGCCCTGCTCCCCTTCCTACGGAATCGCTCCGTCTCCCGCTCCCAACCGAAGCGACATTAGGAGATCGACGGCCAGGCCGAAGGATTGAATCGACGCATCCACTCTAAAGGATGGGTCCAAACGGCGTGGCAGCAGTCGCATCCCCGGCAAATGAAGTCAGGCGGGCCATGATGTGCCGGAGTCGCGACGCTCAGGCAAGTTCCCACAACAATGATTCTCTGTTGGTTCACTGTTGGTTCCTCAGCAACTGTTCCGAGGCGCTGATTGGCGCTGGCATGGTTCGCTGCCTGAGTGTGCCCCGGCGCCGAATGAACACCGAACGGTCACGCCATACAACATTAGTCTGAGCTTGCTCCTTCCGATTTCTGTCGAAATGATTACGGCGTGTTCCAGTTCGTTTTCGTTCGCCCTTGGCTGCGCGTCCTGATCATCAGTTTAATTGCCTTTGCGCTCCATTGGGCGGTTGCTGGACAGCCGTCGGCTGACGATTCTGGCCGCGATTACCTCATCCGATCGTGGGAGACGGCCGACGGCCTGCCGGACAGTTCGGCCACGGCGATGGTGCAGGCGGCCGACGGTTACTTGTGGTTCGGCACGTTCGGCGGATTGGTCCGCTTCGACGGCGTGAAGTTCACCGTGTTCGATTCTTCCAACACTCCAGAGTTGCCCAGCCCCGGCATCGTGAATCTTCACGTCGATACGTCAGGTCGTCTTTGGGTCAGCACAGTTCGGGGACTGGTCATAAGCGAGCCGCACCGCTGGACGGCGTTTCATCGCGAGCCGAAGTGGACGGGAGATTATGCGCGGACATTCGCCGAGCAGGCGGGCGTTATCTGCATCACGAGTTTTAACGGGAAGGTTTTCCGAACTGCGAACGGCCGCCTTGAGGAATTGCCCGAGCCACCCGGAAAGAAAGGCGCCGGCTACTTCGGCTATGTAGATCGGCAGGGTGGCGTCTGGGTCGCACAAGACCATTTCTTCGGCCACTGGGACGGGCAACGGTGGGTAGCATCGGAAATCGCCGGCAGCGTCACCAACTCCTTCAAAGCTGCCAGCTCGGCGCGGGATGGCAGCTTGTTGGTATTTAGCGGGGCCGGTCTCCTGCGGATTGATCAGGGACGAGTCCTCTCCCAAATCGAGCCCCCTGGAGAGGAAGAGATTTACAATGTATGGCGGATGGATGAGGACCGCCGAGGCGCGGTGTGCATTAGCACCTCCCATCTAGGTCTCTTCGAGGTCTCGCCCACAGGTGCGGTCCGCCGTTACAATTCCACCAATGGCCTTCCGTATAATACCATCCGGTTCAGTTTCGAAGACCGTGAGGGCAATCTTTGGGTCGGCAGCAGTGGTGGGGGCCTTTCGCGTCTCAAGCCACGTACCTTCATGAACTATGGCGTCGAAAGCGGACTGCCGGAACCCGTGGTCAAGGCGGTCGTCGAGGAAGCTCCGGGAAGATTCCTTCTCGGAACCTATGGCAAAGGAATCGCACGTCTCGAAGATGGGCGCATTTCTCGTCTGTTTGATACGGAGGGCAAGAAATTCGGCTCTTATGTGCAATGTATCCTGGTGGATCGAAAGGGAAGTACATGGCTGGGAACCTTCCAGAGCGGTCTGCAAGTGATCACCGGCTCGGAACGGCGGTTGATTCCTCGGTCAGACAGTGGCGGCCTCGACATCAATGCGTTGTTCCAGGACTCACAAGGCCGCATCTGGATCGGTGCCAATCAAACCGTGTCCTTGTTTACCGATGGGCAGTTCAAGCCTCAGACACCGGGCGATGGCATCTCTCTGGCAGACGCGCGCTATTTCGCGGAGGACCCGCGTGCGGGCGCGCTCTGGGCGGCGACGAGCGGAGGGTTGTTTCGTTTCGCGTCGGGTTCCTGGAAGGAGATCAGGAACGCCGGCGGCAAGTCCGTGGCGGGAATCACCTGCCTGCGGGCCGAACCGGACGGAAGCTTGTGGATCGGCGGATCAGCTTTCGGCCTGCTGCGGTGGCGGGCCGGCTCCTGGTCTGAAGTCACGGAGGAACAAGGTTTGCCAGCCCGCAAAATCACCTGTTTGGTCGACGATGATCTCGGTTTCTTCTGGCTTGGCTCCAATCGCGGTGTGATCCGCGCGGCCCGAAAGGATTTGGAGCAGGTGGCGGACGGCGTGCTGGCCAAGCTGCCGTATCAGATGTTCAACTCGAGCGACGGCATGGCGAGCATCGAGTGCGCTAACGGCGATCAATCCACCGCTCTGAAAGACAGCCAGGGCCGTTTGTGGTTCGCGACGCTCAAAGGTGTGGCGACAGTTGATCCACGCCAGCTTCATCTCAATACGAATCCGCCGGCGGTCTTCATCGAACGCGTGACTTGTCGAGATCGTTTCGGCGTGTTCCGAGAACTTCCCTGGACGGGCCAGCCCACGGTGGTTGCGCCAGCCGGCACTCGCGAGCTTGGCGTCAATTACACGGCGCTCAGTTACACTGATCCGGAGAAAATACGGTTCGCCTATAAGTTGGAAGGGCGCGACGGCCAATGGGTGGACGCCACCGGACGCCGCAGCATCTATTTTGAGACGCCCGCTCCAGGCACGATCCGATTTCGGATCAAAGCGGCGAACAACGGCGGCGTTTGGAACGAAACGGGAGCGACATTAGCGCTGACAGTACAGCCGTTTGTCTGGCAGACGGTCTGGTTCCGCCTCCTGGCCCTGACCGGGCTGACGGGGGGCGTTGGTTTTGCGGCATGGCGCTTGACCCGCAGCAAATTTCACCACCGTATCGAGCGCCTCGAACAGCGTCGCGTACTCGAAGCAGAACGCGCGCGGCTCGCCAGCGTGCTCGAAGCGACGAGCGACTTTGTCGGGTTTGGTGATTGCGAGGGTCGTGCGCTGTTCATCAACGCGGCGGGCCGCCGGATGATCGGGCTGGGCGCGCAGGAAGACATCGGTGAGCGGTACATCCGCGACTTTCATCCCGCCTGGGCTACGGCACGCGTCGTCCAAGAGGGGCTTCCAATCGCTATGAGTGCGGGCATCTGGAGTGGAGAGACTGCTCTGTTGCACCGTGATGGACGTGAGATTCCCGTATCCCAAGTCATCGTCGCCCACAAAGGGCCGGATGGCCAACTCGATTTCTTATCGACGATCGCTCGCGACATCACCGAACGCAAGCGAGTCGAGGAGGCACTACACCAAAGCCAGGAACGCTTGCGCCTGATCATCAGAGCGGAGCCCGAGTGCGTTAAAATCGTGTCTCGAGATGGCGTTCTGCTGGACATGAATCCTGCTGGATTGGCTATGTTGGAAGCAACCTCCCTTGAGGAAGTGCAGGCTTGTCCGCTCTTGCAATTCATCGCCCCGGAGTACCAGGCCGCGTTTCGTGCGTTGCATCAGCAGGTCATTCAGGGTCAGCCCGGCAAACTGGAGTTTGACGTTATTGGCCTCAAGGGCACGCGCCGCCGTCTGGAAACGAATGCCGTGCCGTTGCGGGACGCGGCAGGAACCGTCACGGGGCTCCTGGGCGTCACGCGTGACATCACTCGGCAGCATCAGGCCGAAATCGAACGCAGAGAAGCAGTGCTGAGGGAGCAACGGACGCAGGAAGAATACACGCGCCAATTAATCTTATCGCAGGAAACCGAGCGCAGACGCATCGCTGCGGAGCTGCACGACAGCCTGGGCCAAAATCTGTTGCTCATCAAGAACCACGCGCAATTGGCGCTCGCGGACAAAACCGCGGCTGCTGATTTGCGCCTGCAACTTGAAGCCATCAGCCACCTCGCTTCGCAAACGGTCAGTGAGATCCGCCAGATTTCGCGCGACCTGCATCCCCGCCAACTTGACCATCTGGGTCTGACGCGCGCCCTCGAAGCAATGATTGATAGCGCCGTGCAATCCAGTGGGATTGCGATTGAGCGAAAGCTCGACTCGGCTGACGACGTCTTCTCCTCAGACGCCGCCGCCCATCTTTACCGCGTCGTCCAGGAGAGTTTGAACAATATCCTGAAACATTCTGGGGCCACATGGGCGCGTATCGAACTGGAACGGGACCTGCGGGAAGTCCTGCTGCAGGTCAGAGATAACGGCCGCGGTTTCGATGCTGGTACCGCGAACAGCGCAGGCGGCATTGGCTTGCGAAATATGACCGAGCGCGTGCACATCCTCGGCGGCAAATTGAAAGTGGACTCGGAGCCGAATCGAGGCACGCGCATCGAGGTGACAATTCCCATCCTGCAAACCGAATAATGCAGTGGAATTCTGTCTCGCATTTGTATCCAGTTCGCTGCCACACTGTCCCTCGGCAATGTCCGAAAAGATCAAAGTATTAATCGTGGACGACCATCCGCTTTTTCGTCAGGGCTTACGCCAGGTAGTCGAGGCTGATTCGCGTTTCGACCTGGTGGCTGAGGCCGGCGATGGCGAAACCGCGTTGCGATCCATCCAGGATAAAAGTCCAGACGTGGCGGTGCTCGACGTGGACCTGCCGCGTCTGTCCGGCCTCGAAGTCGCACGCGCACTCCAGGGAAAAGGCCTGCCGACACGTGTGATCATTCTCACAATGTACAAAGAGGAAGAGATTTTTAATCGCGCGCTGGATTTCGGCGTGATGGGCTTTGTGCTCAAGGAAAACGCCGTAGAGGACATCCTCAACAGTGTCGTCGCGGTCGCGGCGGGCAAACATTACCTGAGCTCGACCATTTCAGGCTATCTCCTACGCCGACTCGGTCGTGCCGAGGAGCTCGCTATGAAGAAGCCTGGTCTGAACGATCTGACAAAAGCCGAACGGCGCATACTCAAACTCATCGCTGAGAAAAAAACCAGCCGGGAAATCGCTATGGAATTGTCCATTAGCCAGCGGACTGTTGACGCCCATCGTGCCCACATATCGGCCAAGCTGGATTTGCACGGTAACCACAGCCTCCTCCAATTTGCTCTGGAAAACCGCACGGCGGTTTAGGGCGGTTTTCCCTTCGACTCGTCGATTTCGAGGTAAGCAGGCTCAAACTTTCGGATCTTGAGAAGAGCCTTCTCAGGTAGACGCGTTACCCGAATCACAGAAACACCCTTGATCCCGTCAGCGGGTTTGATCCTCGATCAGACTTTTCAGCCGAAGGGCTGATCGGTGTGCCTGCTTGGCCAACCGCTTTACCTCGGCTGGCGCCTTTTGCGGATCGGTTGTGCTGATCCGGCGTGTGGCCTCAATAATCTGTGCCAAAAGGTAGTCCCTATTGTTTTCGGATCTGGGCGTTCACCAGTGCCTGCAAGTCAGATATTGGAATCGGTTTCGGCAGGTACCCATTGGCACCCAACTCTCTGGCCATCCTTTGACCGGCCTCATTGGGATTGGCCGTAATAAAGATCAACGGAATGGTTGCCGTAATCGGTTCCTTGCGCAGGTGGTCCAAAACGGCGAACCCGTCCATCTCCGGCAAGTTGACGTCCGACACGATCAAGTCGGGCCTCTGCTCGCGAGCCAGCCGTATTCCCTCCTGGCCGTTGGCAGCCTGAAGGACTTCCAACCCCTGTTTGCGAAAGACCGCATTCAGCAGCACTCGCTGCACAGCGTCGTCGTCTATGACGAGAATCCTGGCCATGTGAGAATTTCAGAGCCGTTAGAAGCTTCGATGACCATGAATCCTTTGCGCCGCAGAATCTCCGCGATGCTCGTTCTGAGAGGCGCTTCGTCTTCGATGAGCAAGATGTGGGCACTCACTGGCTTCAATTCGACGTGATTACTTCTCGCAACGTGGTCAACAGCGTTGCCCGCGTAAACGGCTTGGTGATGAAGCTGCGCACCTGCGATTTTTCGATTTGCGCCAGCTTATGCTCCGATGCCAGCCCGCTGACGCAGATGATTTTTACGTCGGGATCGAGATTCCGCAGCGTGCGAATCAGAACAGGTCCGTCCATCACCGGCATCATGGCGTCGGTGATGACTGCGGCAATCTCATCCCGGTGTTGCTGGTAGAGGAGCAGAGCTTCTGCGCCGTTCCCCGCTGCCCACACACGGTAACCGTAGGTTTTCAGCGTCTCCTTGGTCATCTCCAGGAGCGCCAGTTCGTCGTCCACCACGAGAATCTGTTCGCCCTTCCCTGCCGGAAGTTCCGAGGGCTGCGCCTGGGCCGATTCCTGCTCGGCTTGGGCGGTCGCTGGCAGATAAACCTTAAAGCGAGTGCCCTTTCCCACTTCGCTCGATACCTCGACGAACCCGCCGTGTTTCTGCACGATATTGGTTACCGTCGAAAGTCCCAAGCCAGTGCCTTTGCCAGGGGCCTTGGTCGTGAAAGCCGTTTCAAAGATTTTGTCCAGCAATTCGGCCGGGATACCCGTTCCCGTATCCGACACCGTCAGCAGGACAAACGGACCGGATGGAGGACCTTCCCTGCCGCGCACGGATATGTTTTCCAAGATGACATTGTCTGCCTGGATCAAGAGTGTGCCTCCCTGGGGCATGGCATCGCGGGCGTTGACGCACAGGTTCAGCAGCACTTGATGAAGTTGTGTTGCATCTCCCAGGATTGGCTGGAGATCGTTGGAGACACGGCTTTCCACTTGGATCGAGCGCGGGAAGGTGTCCTGAACCAGCTTGGCCATGTCCTTGATCAGATGCCGAAGCTGAATCACCACCGGCTCGCCGGAAGCACCAGTGGCGAAAGAGAGGATTTGTTTGACCATGTCGCCACCCCGGTTGGCGCTGGCACGGATCGTCTCCAGCATGTTCCTTCCCATCTCGCTGGACAGTTCGTCTTGCAACAACTCCGCCGCCATGAGGACCGGGGCCAGCACGTTATTCAAATCGTGGGCAATGCCTCCAGCCAAGGCTCCAATGCTTTCCATCCTCTGAGCGCGGAGGAATTTCTCTTCCAAACGCTTCTTCTCGGTGATGTCCAGGAGTGTGCCCAGAATCGCTGGCCTGCCCGCGTATTCGGTCAGCACGCCGTGGACTTCTACATGGATCAGGCGGCTGTCTTTGCGTCGCATCCGAAGTTCATAGGGCGCACGGAGCACCTGGCCCCGCAAGCGTTCCTCTAGATTTCTGGCCGCAATGGGACGGTCTTCATCGACGATTAAGTCCAGAAATTCTCGTGAAATTATCTGCTCTGGCGTCTCGCCGAGGATTTCAGCCATCCTGGGATTCACATAGACCAGGGTCCCCTCCTGGATGATGTAGTTGCCGACAATGGCTTGCTCGACCAGCGCCCGAAACTTCGCTTCCGCCACGATCAGTTCCCGTTCGACCCTCTTCCGCTCCGTCACGTCGCGGGAGACTACCACCACATTCGTTACCTTGCCGTCCTTGTCCCGAATCACGCTCCCCTGTGACTCGATGTAACAGATCGTGCCGTCGCGAAGCAGGAAGCGATACTCGGCCCGCTGCCCGACGCCTGTGGCCACGGTTTCGCCAAAGATGCGCTGAATTCGTTCCTTGTCTTCCGGGTGAATCTCAGCAAAGGCATCGGTGCCGACCAGAGCCGCTGGATCGCCTAGGACATGCCGGTAAGAGGAACTGGTGAACACCCGATGGCCCTCCACGTCCTGCACGGTAACCAGGTCATCAACGTTCTCCATGATCTTGCGAAATAGTTCCTCGCCCTGGCGCAGTTCTTCTTCGACCCGCCGCCGTTCGGCACGCTCCTGCGCTTCCCGCATTGCCCGCCGCACCGCCGCAGGCAACCGTGACCAACGATCTTTAAGCACGTAGTCAACTGCCCCTTCCTTCAACGAGTCAATTGCGGCCTCCTCGCCGATTGTGCCCGATACGAAAATGAACGGCACTCCCGGACACTTCTCACGGGCAATTTTGAGCGCGGACAAGCCGTCAAACGAAGGAAGGGTGAAATCAGATAGAATCAAATCTATACCGGCCTCCTCCAGGGCAGCCTCAAATTGCATTCGGGTTTCCACCCGCCGGACTGCACACTCGATGCCTTCTGATTCCAGCAAGGATCGAAGCAGTACGGCATCGACGGGGCTGTCTTCCAAATGTATAATTCGCAGTGGCATTTCCCTGACTTTTGATTTCCAGTCCCGAATCCAATCGCTTAGGGCGGTGCAATCCTTTACAGGGTGTGTTCTGCGTAACGCAAGTATGTTTGGTGAAAGAATGATCGAATCTGGAATGTATAAGCACTAGTGCATAGTCATCGATAAGCATCAGTGCCTAGCCGCCGATAAGCACTAGTGCATATCCGCCGAGTTGTCTCAGACGACGCTTCTGACCCGGCTCAGGACAAAGTTGAAAAGCGCGGCGGTGCTTGATTAACTGACATCATGCCGCCGATAGTGTTGAGATGTGATCCTCGAATGGAATGGCTCAACACGTTCCACCGGCACGCGGCCAACGAAGAGGAAGTTGATCTCATCAACCTCAATCGCGATTACGACATCGAGGTTTGTGAAAGAATCGCCAGGCGGCACGGCATGACGTTCAGAATCGACCCGGAACACCAAACTGCCTTTCTGAGAAAACAGGACGCAGCTCCGTCTTAATCGGGCATCAGACGAGCATAGACCGCCGGAACCAACACGCGCTTCGCGCCGGGTCGCGACGCACCCCGACGCCCGTGCTGCTCCCTCTGCTCCGCGCGTGCTCGTTCCGGCTTGCGAACGACGCAGCCCGCGTCACGCTTCCGTTGCGACTTGGCTCGGTCGCTCCGCTACTTCCTCCGGCCCCTGCTCCCCTTCCTTCGGAATCGCTCCGTCTCCCGTCGCCGACTCCCAACCGAGGCGACACTAGGAGATCGACGGCCAGGCCGAAGGATTGAATCGACGCATCCACTCTAAAGGATGGGTCCAAACGGCGTGGCAGCAGTTGCATCCCCGGCAAATGAAGTCAGGCGGGGCCATGATGTGCCGGAGTCGCGCAGCTCAGTATGCGCATTGGCAGAGCCGGAGCGTGCCTCGCGCCTTCAATTGTATGGCTCGCTCGCGCCGTCAATGTAGTGCGCCCTATTGCCCTTCGCCTCCACATTGACCGCGTTTGCTTCGCCAAGAGGGACGGCGCTTAGGAAGGCACGCTCGAAGTGTGCATGCCTGGTTCAAGAAACCGTCGGTGGGAATCCCGTTTGATTTATACTGTTCCTATGGACCAGGATGGTGCCCGTTCAACGTCACCGGCGCGCTCCACACTTGCCCCCGGGTTTTGGTCGGACTCGCCAACGGCCTGCCGCAGGTTGTTATCGAGTTGCAGAAGCCGAGCGTTTCCGCACGCGCGGCGTTCGATGAGAACCTGATCACTACAACTAGGAAACCATCACCCGGTCGCGGCGACGGCCATTCAGCACCCAGCCGATAAATGTCGAGCGCACGAAGAGGTCGTAGGTGAACAACGAAAGGGCGATGGTGATCGTGGAGACGAACGCAAGCTTGAGCGACCAGTGCAGCGGCAGCTCGGCGACCGCCACCTGGAGCCAGACCACGACCGGCAGGTGGACCAGGTACATCCAGTAGGACGAGTCAGCGACGTAGCGAATGAAGGCGTTGGGCCGCTGGCACAGTTTCCTGAAGACACCGATGGTCAGAGACACGAGCGACCACATCGTCAAGGCGTAACTCACGGCATAGGCAACATGCGCGGCGACATAGTGGGGATGGCCCGGGTCGCGTTCGATGTCGCCCAGCAGGAGGATGGCGGTGATGCCGAGGCCCGCCAAAATCCAGCGCTGCGGTGTGAGCCGTGCGAACTGAGAGATCAGCTCGCGTTGCCGGCTCAACATCCATCCCAGAACGAAGAAGCCGCCGTAGATGACCAGCACCGGAATGTTTGGTTGAAGTCCCTGGTCCGGCGTATCCATGCCCCAGAAGCGCATAAACCACAGTGTAGCCGCCGTCGGAACCGCGAGGATCAACAGGGAAACCGGGGAGTTGGCCAGCCATGCAACCGCGGTGTCGGCCCGCCGGACCATCTTCGCGTGCCGCGAACCGGTCGTGGTCAGCAATCCCCGCACGGCGAGGACCAGGGCGGTGATCATCGCCAGGTAGTACAGGAACCACAGGTGTGATCCTGCGAAGATCCCGGCCGGAAGGGTCGAAAGGGATTGGAAGCCACCCAGAAGACCGGCCCAGACGTCGACATCCCCACGCAGGCTGGCTGAGCCCATGATCCAGCCGGACACAACCAGCGGGTGCAGAATGAACCAGCCGACAACAAACGGCACCGCGATCCGGAGCACGCGCGAGCGCACGAATTCGCCGGCGCCCTTGCGGTGAAAGGTCAGGTGACTGAAGAAGCCCGCGAGCAGAAAAAACGTTTCCATGCGGAACGAGTGACTGACCGTCATGAACATCGCCACCAGCGGACTGGTCGAGACGTCTTGAACCGCCCAGCCCATGAAGATCGGCATAAACGACAGACACGCATGGAACACGATGCCAAGCAAAAGTGCGAATGCCCGGGTTGCATCGAGGTAGTCGAGGCGGGAACCAACCGCATTGTGCGAGCTGGTAAAGGTTCTTTCGGCGGTGGTGGGGGTCATGATATCAAGGGGTTGATCGTTGGTTCAATAGAAGCCGATTTCATCCACTTCGTAGGCGAACGCATCCTTGGCCAGGCCGAAGGAGACCAGGTTGACGCTCGTGATGGATTTCAGATTGAGCACGGTCTGCTCCGACCAGGCGCGTTTCATCTCCTTGAACGGAATCCGCACCTCTTGAAACTCTCCGCGCTTGCCTGCGATCGGCGCGCCGGTGTGGTAGTCGAAGTTGGCGATCTCGGAACTGCTCACTTGAACGCACAGAATGCCCTTGGTGACCTTTACGCGAAGGCGAACGCCCTGGTAGCCGGTCAAATCTTTCGGTTTCCCGTCAGCCGAAAGGAGTGACACCTCGCTGATGAACGCGGGGACTCCGCGCCCCGGCACCAGGTCACCTTTGACTGACAGCACCCCGTTCTCGCACTTCTGGGTCGCCTGTGACTTGCTGCCGACGGCCTTGTCGTCGATCAGGAGCCGTTCAACTCCGTTCTTGTTGCGCGTGGGATCCGAGTAATCGTCGAGCAACATGGGAGCGGTCGCGGCCTGTACCGCGATCGAGCCGAACGCGAAGAGTGCGGTGATTAAGGTGGTCGCCAGCGGTCTGAGGCGGGTTGTCGGGGAGGATTGAATCAGGTTCATTTTCATGATTGAGTTATGTCGGATTGCTTGAGTTGTTTAGTCGTGCACCAACTGGCCGCTTCGTTAGGAGGCAAGATCCAGTGGGTGCATCACATTTCGCATATAGGTACCCGAATCGGTGCTTCCGGTGACAAAGTTTCTTCGGTGCCGGCGAAATGGTGTGATTTTCAAGCCTTTCGACGACTTCGTGCCCGGCTGGCCTCTGGCAGGAGAAAAAATCTTGTCACCGATTCGAGCTTTTCGGGCACTTACCGGTGAAGCATCATGCGCGTTGCGGAAACCATGACCTCAATTGAACTCGTCACGGATGCGGAGCTGGTGGCTGCCTGCCTGGCAGGCGATCGCGAAGCCTTCAGCCGGATTGTGGAGCGATACCAGCGTCTCCTCTGCTCACTGGCCTATTCCGCGACCGGAAGCTTGAGCGAGAGCGAGGACCTGGCGCAGGAGGCGTTCGTTGACGCGTGGCGCCAGCTCCGCACTCTGCGCGAGCAGGAAAAGCTCCGTCCTTGGTTGTGCGGGATACTACGTTACAAGGTCGGCCGGCTGCGTCGCTCGGATGGACAGGAACCAGTTCGGCAGGCGGAAGCGCTTGAGCTGGCGGAGGAGATGCCGTCGGGCGAGAAGCCCGCGGCGGACCTCGCGATGGACAAGGAGGAGCAGGCGATCTTGTGGAGCGCACTGGAGCGCGTGCCCGAGTTGTATCGCGAACCGCTGATCCTCTACTACCGCGAGCATCGTTCGGTGGAACACGTGGCGGCCGCGCTCGATCTCACCGAGGATGCAGTCAAGCAGCGGCTCGCGCGTGGTCGCAAGATTTTGCAGGAGCGGGTGCTTTCCTTCGTGGAAGGCGCGCTCTCCCGGAGCACACCCGGCCGCGTCTTCACGCTGGGCGTGCTGGCGGCGCTGCCGGCGATGGCCACACCGGCCAAGGCCGCAGGCATCGGCGCAGCGGCGGCGGCGCACGGCAGCTTGATGGCCAAGTCCACGGGAATCGCGGCGCTGCTTGCTTCCGTCTCGGGCGCGGTCTCCACAGTGTTGGCGCTGCGCGCCAGTCTCGATCAGGCGCGAACGCCACGGGAACGTCGCGCCGTCGTGAAGATCACGCTGGGGTTGTTCTTCGGCGCGCTCGGATTGCTGGGCGTCTTGTATTTGCTTCGCGCCGCCGCGTTTCACTGGTGGGAAAGTCGGGCGATCTTTGCCGTGATCACCCAGGCACTCGTGCTCGCGTTCGTCGTGTGCTGGCCTGCGGCGATGCTGCGGGTGATGCACAGAATGCGTAAGATGAGATCGGAGGAACGCCGACTGCATCCTGAGTTGTTTCGTGATCCCAGGGATCAAGTCGGTTCGTCCGCCGGTGAGTACCGAAGCCGGTTGACATTGCTCGGAGTGCCGCTGGTGCATGTGCGGTATTCCTCACCCGACGAGGGCGAACGCCCTGTATTTGGCTGGTTCGCCGGCGGGGACCGCGCCTATGGGCTTCTGTTCGCGTGGGGCGGGTATGCGGTCGCGCCGTTCAGTATCGGCGCGATCGCCATCGGACTCTTTGCCGTCGGCACGCTCAGTGTGGGTGTGATTTCACTCGGCACGGCGGGCGTCGGTTTGTCCGCCGTCGGCTGCATGGCCGTGGGCGTGAAGGCTTATGCGTGGTTGTCCGCGCTCGGATGGGAGACGGCACAGGGCAGTGGATTCGCCATCGCCAGGATCGCGGCCGAAGGCCCGGTGGCATTTGCCCAACATGCGAACGACCGTATCGCCCGCCAGCTTCTGGCCGACCCGCACGCGGAACAAACTCAAATGATCATACTCATCGTGATCACTGTTCTCTCCCTTGTACCCATCGCGTACTATGCTCGGGCGGTGCGGCAACGCCTCGGGGGCCGCGCCCGGTCCAACCAGCGTGGGGGTGGCTAAAAGACTTCCTCGATTCCAGCTCTAACAGTGCTCGGACACACACCGACCCTCGTTTGAGGAGAAGGAAATATGCGCATTGGCAGAACCGGAGCGTGCCTCACGCCTCAATTATATGGCTTGCTCGCGCCGTCAATGTAGTGCGCCCTGTTGCCCTTCGCCTCCACTTTGACCGCGTTCGCATCGCCAAGGGAGGGCGCTTAAGATTCACGCTCGCGGTCTGCATGTCTTGGTTTGGAAATTTTTCCATGATTGGCCGACCGAGCACCGGTATGTTCGCAGCATCGAGCAGTGCGGCGAATTGCGAAAAGCCCCAATTATGCTGTTAAAAAAACAGGGTTTTTTTAACACAGCAGGCGCATCAACACCGCGTGATTGGAGTCGCTAGGTAAAAAGAAGCGCCAGCACGCACCGTTTTGAAAGGATCAAGACCGGTTGCTCAAAATTTCCCTCTTCACTCGGGACGATTCTACGACGGAAACTGAACCGCATCCCGCCATTGGACCAGGTCTTCCACCTTCTCGCGCTGGTAAATCTGATGAACGAGTTCTGATGCGTGGTTCACCAAACGCATCGCCACCTCGCGAGGGACTCGCGCGCGGCGGAGCCGATTGACGTAGGTGACCCGTAGACGGTGAAGACAAAGATGGGTTTTCTTCACTTTGATGAAGAACTGTTGCCATCTCCGGGACGGTTGGAACGGGAATTCCAGCGTGTAACGTCGCTTCTCATTCGCCAGCCGCTCCAGTAAGGGTCTGATTGCGGTCGGCATTGGAATCGAGAAAGCCCTCTCTTCGCCCCCCTTCGGATGGGGGAAGGTGATCTTGTTTTCACGAAAGTCTACACAGTTGAGTGGAATCCGCGTTTCGCGAAGCCGGCAACCCGTGTTGAGGCTGATGTCGAAACATATCTGCATCCACTCCGGCTCTTCGAGCAACGCCTGGCGGATTTCCACAATCTCCTGATCGGTCAACTCAGGTTTTTTTGGCGATTTTTCTCTGTGAATTTTGATGCTGACGATCGGATTCGCATCCGCGTGTCCCATACGAACCGCTTCCCCCATAACGAGCGAGAGAAGCTTCAGTTCGAGGATGGCGGTATTTCTTCTGACCGTCTTGCCGGTTCGCTTCTTAAAATGGGTACGCCAGTCCACGTACTCGACCTCGAGCCTGTAGGTGAGTTGTCTCGGAGCATGAATTCGCTGGCGTTGCAGCCAGAGCGCGATCCATTTCCAAGCGTCTTCGTATCTGACAAACGTCTCCCTGGTTTGACAATGTCGCGCCAGGAATTTCGGGACCCAGGTGTCCCACGCAGCGCCGTTGACGACGGGCACTCGCTGATACTCTTTTGCTTCCAATTCGGCGCGCAGGATTTTTGCTTTTACGGTGTCATTCGGATCGTCGGCCCGAAACCCGGTGGATTTGTCGTGCTTTTTTCTGTCGGAATCGACATATTGGATATACCAAAACGGTGAACGATTTTTGCGATAGAGATAGGCCATAATCATCGATTGTTTTTTAGTGCAAGTAGTGCAGGAAACGCCCTGCACTTCCATTGAAACCTCCAATGATTGCGACCATCACGAACCACTCAAAACCACATCGGCGGTGAGACGGGTTCGATTCCCGTACGCGCTACCATTTCAACCAATGAACACCAATGGACACGAATAAATTAGTGCTGAAAGAGGGAGTGCTCCAGATCGTGGGCTGCGCAATAGTGGTCTTGATCCTCAACTTCAAACGCCTGAAGTTGGGATGGGAGCGGATCGTTTTGTGATTCTTGATCCGTGTTCATTAGTGTCCATTCGTGGTTGAGTTGAGCAGCGACAGTCAGGAAAATGCGACCCTTTCAGATCATCTTCAATCCCACGAGTGCGGCCGAATTGGCGAAGATGCCCAAGGAACTGCAATTGCACATTCTGGGGGAGTTCCGCGGATTGCCTCAGGAAGTCATGCGAACGGACCTGGAGCGGTTTGGGAAATTGGAGCGGAACGGGAAGATTTTGCACCGGTTTCGGCTGGGGGATTATCGCGTTTATTTCGAGCGGCATGAGCTGGGAATTGTCGTGCATCGGATCCTCAGCCGCAACTCGCTCAAGGATTTCCTGTTCCGTTCCAGCCTCCCGACCGGCGAAGACGAGGCGTTGCAGGAAAATCCCAAGTTCTGGGAACTGATCGAAGCGGCCAGGGCTTCCTCCAGATGATCCGCGAAAGGTGGCTTTAGCCGAGAGAGGGGGAGTCCCGCACCGACATTCATTGGAAATTAGTCTTGGCAACCACTCTGATTCTTTGGCTGAAGACATCGCTTGGCGAAAATTCGCGCCATTCGCGGATGACCTCCGAAAAAACCGTGTGCGTTTTTTCGCGGCTGGTAGCTACTGCAAATCGTCGCCCAGCTCGACGTTCCAATAAGCCAGATCGAGGAAATGCTTCC
>QHOP01000165.1 GCA_003219345.1 Verrucomicrobiota bacterium | reverse complement strand
TCATCGTGCGCATCCTGCCAGAAATTGCCGGCAAGATCAGCGAGCCGCTCTCCAGGATGGAGCGGATGGTCATCATCAACAGCGGCAACGGCAGCGGCGGCGGGGCCAGCAAGCTCACCGGCGACGTGACGCAGATCATCAGCCAGTTGCCGCCCGTGCTGGAGAGTCTGACCGGGGTGAAGTTCGACAAACTGCTGGAGCAGGTCCCCGCGCTGAAGAAAGCGATGGGGAAGGGTGAGAGTAACACTGGAAAGTGAAGGTTGCCCGCCCTGAACAGGGCGATGGAGAAAGACGCGGGTAGCGGTTAATTCCGCGGGAAAGGATAACAATTATGATGTTTGGTTTTCTAGGTGGTTTGGGAGTGATCTTCCTGTTTTTGTTCGGCGGCCTGATCGGCCTGGCGTGCTTCGCAATCTGGATCTGGATGCTGATCGACTGCCTGACGAACGATGGCATCCAGGGGTCGGAGAAAGTGGCCTGGGTGCTGGTCATCCTCTTCACCCACTTCCTCGGCGCTTTGATTTACTTTTTCGTCGGGCGGCCGAAGCGCAAAACGGCGTAAAAGAAGTAATCTGATGCGCCTGCTCGAAGCCATCGTCGAAGCAAACCAGCGCGCGGTCGCCGGCGGAACGAAAGCGAACTTGAACACGCCGGAGTTCTCCGACGCGCTGCCGCTGGTTGCGTTGACTTGCATTGATCCGCGCCTGAACCGGCTTGTCCCTGAAATGCTCGGCGTGCCGGAGGAGCAGTTCATCTGGCTGCGCAACGCGGGCAACATCATCACCGGTCCGCTCAGCAGCACCCTGCGCTCGCTCGCGCTGGCCTGCGCCGTCAAGGGCGGCAAAGAAATTGCCCTCATCGGCCACACTGACTGTCTGGTTTGCAAGACGACGGTGATGAAGCTGACCGACGGGTTTCGCGCGCTGGGCGTGGACCGCGCGAAGCTGCCGGAAAATTTGAACGAATACTTCGGCCTGTTCGCCAGCGAACGGCAGAACGTCATTCGAGGGGCCGAGATCGTCCGGCAAAGCCCGCTCATCGGCGCCAACGTTCCGGTGCACGGACTGGTGATGGACGTTCAGACCGGCAAGCTCGAATGGCTGGTGAACGGGTATCAAATTTTGGGCGTCACCGCCCCTTCGTTCGTCGAAGCTGTCAGGCAGACGGCATTCGAAACTGTCAAACAAACCGCGGCCGAAGCGTTGGACCTGGTGGCGGCGAAATTGCCCGAGTTCAAGCTTGGCGAAATGAAGTTTCCCGAATTCAAAATTGGCGAGACGACGATCGATCCGAACAAATGGCTGTCGCAATTGCAGTCCATCACTGCGGCGAAATCCGAGCCGCAACCGGCGGAGGGCGTTCAACCGCCGGCCACTGAACCAGAGCGCAAGTTTGACCAAACGCGGAAGTATCGCGTCATCGGCGCCGACCAGAAAGTGTATGGCCCGATTGACGGAAGCAAAATCCTGGAGTGGGTAGCGGACGGCCGCATCGATTGGCAGACGGCATCGCAAATCGACGGCAGCGGCGAATGGAAACCGCTCTCGGCCTGGGCGGAGGGGCCGAAGCCGCCGACGATCCCGCTGCCATCGCCCATCCACCCGGCGCCACGCTTGCAGAAGATTCGGAGGCATTAGTCCGGCATTCAGTGGAATCGGACACTCGCCCTCACCCCGACCCTCCCCCCAAGGAGAGAACTCCCCGGACTTTGTGCGCGCCTTGCTCCCTTGAACCAGCCAGCGGCCCCCCTCACCCGTCCCTCTCCCCCTCCGAGGGGGAGAGGGTGCCCGAAGGGCGGGTGAGGGGGGAACGTTCAATGTTCCGTGCGTTTTCCCTGCGCGGAGATTGGGAGTTCCCTCTCCTGGGTGGGGGAGAGGGAAAGGGTGAGGGCGAACCAAACCTCTGGCTCCACGAACGGGCTAATCCGAGGCTTGATTTTTCCGGCCAGGCCACAACATGATGAGCGTATGAAAAAGCTTTTCAGTCTCGCAGCCTGGCTCGCTCTGCTGCCTGCTGCTCAAGCCCACGAGTCCTGGGCGCCCCATACGCACACGTTTGACGCTCAACATTCGGACCTTTTCATTTTGTGCGTCGTCAGCCTGGGGGTCTTGAGCGCGGGACTGGTTTTGTTCCGTTTGTGTGGCAAACGCCGCCGCTTGAAATCTTCCCGCTCCGTCAGCCGACGCTCCTGAGTTTCTGGTCCGCTCGGCCGCGCGCCCGCCTTCCAACCCGCCCTGCGCCAGGGCCAACGACGATCTTTTCCGAAGCCAGTTATCCGGCGGGCAGAATCACCTGACTCCACCACCAAAGAAAGGAAGGAAAATGAAAACCTCGATGTTACATCGAACGGTTATATTGTCCGTGATCCTGTCGAGCCGTTTGTTTCACAGCGATTCGGCCCTGGCGCAAGGGTGCCCCACTCCCAACTTCGCGGCGGCGCGAACATTTGACGCCGGAAAGGGAGCCTGGTCCCTGGCGGTGGGCGACTTCAACGGAGACAGCAAGCCCGACCTGGCGGTGGCCAATCATGGATGCTCCAATTGTTCTCCCGCGTTTAGCGGCTCCTTTTCGGTGCTCTTGGGTAACGGCGATGGCACCTTCCAATCCAGAGTCAACTACGACGCAGGAAAAGATCCCGTATCCGTTGCCGTGGGCGACTTCAACGGTGATGGCAAGCCTGATCTGGCAGTGGTTAACTCTGGCTCTACCAATCTCGCGGTGCTGTTGGGAAAAGGAGATGGCACATTTCAAAGCGCGGTCAATTACGACACAGGCATGAGTCCGAATTCCGTGGGTGTCGGCGACTTCAACGGCGATGGCAAACTCGACTTGGTAGTGGCCGGCAGCACGGTCTCAGTGCTCCTGGGCAATGGCGACGGTACTTTCCAAGCTGGTGTCAGCTCCGGCGCCGGGGGAGGTTCAGTAGCGGTGAGCGACTTGAACGGGGACGGAAAACTTGATATCGCTGTGGTCGGGGGCAGCGGCGTCACTGTGTTGTTGGGCAAAGGTGACGGCACGTTTCAAACCGGCGTCACCTACGCTGCAGGAACGTATCCTAATTCAGTAGCCATCGACGATTTCAACAATGATGGCAAACCTGATCTGGCGGTAGCCAACTACAGCTCGCATGACGTCTCAGTTCTGTCAGGCAAGGGGGACGGAACCTTTCAAGCTGCTGTCAATTACGGCGTGGGGGTGGCTGCTTATTCCGTAGCAGTAGGTGATTTCAACGGCGACAACAAGCCCGACTTGGCGATAGCCAAGGATGGAGGCGTCTCGATCCTGTTGGGCAGGGGCGATGGCACCTTTCAGGTCGCCCTCGGCTACGGCGCAGGAACCAATCCCAACGCCGTGGTGACGGGAGACTTCAAGGAACGGATCCTCACTCAGTGGGAGTGGGCGATTTCAACGGCGACGGCAAGCCTGATCTTGCCGTGACGAGCTATAACTCCAGTAACTTCTCGGTGCTGTTGGGCAACGGTGATGGCACCTTCCAGACCGCCGTCAACTACGGCGCTGGATTTCTGCAAAGTTCGGTTGCGATCGGCGACTTCAACTCGGATGGCAAGTCTGATCTCGCCGTGGCCGACTATGGCTCTGCCTATGTCTGGGTACTGTTGGGCAAAGGTGACGGCACGTTCCAGGCCGCAACCAAGTACGATGCGGGATCGGCTTCTGCTTCTCTGTCGGTGAGTGACTTCAACGGCGATGGCAAGGTTGACTTGGCTGTGGCCATTCTGAGCGGCAATGTTTCGATCTTGTTGGGCAACGGCGATGGTACGTTCCAAGCCGCCATGAAATACGGCACAGCGACCGCGCCTTCTTTTGTAGCGGTTGGCGACTTCAACGGTGATGGCAAACCCGACCTCGCCGTGGCCAACATTGGCTACGCCAATGCCCCGGGCACCAACATTTCGGTGCTCTTGGGCAATGGCGATGGAACTTTCCGAGCGGCCGTCAACTATGGCACGGGAATCGGTCCCGCTTCGGTGGCTGTAGGCGACTTCAACGGCGATGGCAAGCCCGACTTGGCCGTCGCGAATACAGGCCCATACGAGAATTTCACTTATACGGGTGGCGATGTATCTGTGCTGTTGGGAAACGGAGATGGAACTTTCCAGGCCGCCGTTAACTACAATGCAGGGATTGGTCCTGGTTCTGTGTCAGTGGGCGATCTCAACGGCGACGGCAAGACCGACTTGGCCGTCGTGAATTCCGGCAGCGTTTCGGTGCTGTTGGGCAATGGTGATGGCACTTTCCAATCTGCCTTCAATTACGCTGCGGGAAGGACCCCTGTATCCGTTCTGGTTGGCGACTTCAACGGCGATGGCAAGCCTGACCTCGCCGTTGCCAACAACTTTACAAGCGGTGGCGTGTCGATACTGCTTAACGCCTGCACCTCCGCTGGCATCGACCTCACTGTCGTGCGCACCCGCAGCAACACCGTCACCGTGTCCTGGCCGTTTCCGTCCACCGGCTTCGTTCTCGAATCCACGACGAACCTCACCTTGATGAACTGGCAACGCGCCGTCGAAATGCCGGCGACCAACAACGCTCGCCTGGAGGTTACCGTTTCGGCCGACCAACAGGAACGCTACTTCCGCCTGCACAAGCCTTAACCTCGTGCGACTGCGGAACAGAAAGAAAGCGACCGCTATGAAAACATCACGCGTTTGCAAAACAGCCCCAGTAATTGCCATTCTGTTCGGGAGTATATTTCACGCCGATCCCGCCTCCGCGGAAGGGTGCCCCACTCCCAACTTCGCGGCCGCGCGAACGTTCGATGTGGGTGCGGAAGGAAGGCCTTTTTGCGTGGCGATCGGCGATTTCAACGGCGACGGCCAGCTCGATCTGGTCGTGGCCAACTACGGCTGCCCCGCTTGTCCCTCGCCGGTGAGCGGCTCAGTCTCGATTCTGTTGGGCCATGGCGACGGCGCCTTCCAATCGGTCGCCAAATACGACGCGGGACCAAATCCTCAGGCGGTAGTGGTGGGTGACTTCAACGGCGATGGCAAACCCGACCTGGCTGTCGCCAACAATGGATCCACAAACGTTGCGGTTTTGCTGGGTAACGGTGATGCCACCTTCCAAACCGCCATCAGCTACGGCGTGGGAGGGACTCCTCCGCCTCCGTATGCGGCCACCGGTGTTCTGGCGATCGGAGACTTCAACCGCGACGGCAAGGTTGACTTGGCTGTGGCGAACTCCGGCGGCGTCTCGGTGCTGTCGGGAAAGGGCGATGGCACCTTTCAGAACGCCGTCAATTACGCCACGGGCGGGTCGGCGTCTTCGGTGGTGGTGGGTGACTTCAACGGCGACGGCAAACCCGACTTGGCCGCAAATAACGGCGGCGGTGTCTCAGTGTTGTTGGGTAATGGCGACGGCAGCTTCCAGGCCGCCGTCAACTACGGCACGGGAGGGTCAACTTCTTCAGTGGTGGCGGGCGACTTCAACGGTGATGGCAAAACCGATTTAGCTGTAGCGACCGCCACGACCCCTGCGAGCTCCGACAATGTGTCGGTGTTATTGGGCAATGGCGATGGAACTTTCCAAGCTGCCGTCCACTATGTTGTTGGATCGTTTCCCTATTCTGTAACTGCGGGTGATTTAACTATGGCGCGGGAAACCAGCCCAGTTTTGTCGTCGCGGGGGACTTCAACAGCGACGGCAAGCTCGACCTTGCGGTGGCCGACGGCCTCTCCGGCACGGTCGCCGTACTGTTGGGCAATGGAGACGGCACTTTTCAGGCAGGGCATAATGTCGGGGCGGGATGGACTCCTGTGTCAGTGGCTGCGAGCGACTTCAACAGTGACGGCAAGCTCGACCTCGCCGTCGGCGGCGGGGACGGCAGCGTCACGGTGCTATTGGGCTCCGGTGATGGCTCGTTCACCATGACTCCCACGAGCTACAGCGCCGGAACGCTTCCCCCTTTTGTGGCAGTGGGCGACTTCAACGGCGATGACAAACCTGACGTGGCCGTGGCCAACTTAGGCTCGACGAATGTTTCGGTGCTGTTGGGGAAGGGCGACGGCACTTTCCAAGCCGCCGTCAACTTTGCTGCGGGAACGAATCCTGTGTCCGTGGCGATTGGCGACTTCAACGGCGACGGCAAGAGCGACCTGGCCGTGGCTATTACCGGCACGTATCCGGCCTACACAAACGGAGGTGTGTCTGTACTGTTGGGCAAAGGCGATGGCACGTTTGAAGCCGCCGTGAACTACGGTGCGGGGACGAATCCTGTTTCCGTCGCCGTGGGCGACTTCAACGGCGACGGCAAACTTGATCTGGCCGTGGCCAATCAAGGCGCGACTCCCGTCAGCAACCAAAGCCGCGGCACTCTGTCGGTGCTCCTGGGTAATGGCGACGGGACTTTCCAGGCCGCCGTCAATTATGACGCCGGAACAGGGCCTGCGTCAGTCGCTGTGGGTGACTTCAACGGTGATGGCAAGCCCGACCTCGCGGTCGCCAACACCGGCTCATTCACAAACGCTACTTCTACCAAGGACGGCAGCGTGTCGCTGCTGTCAGGCAAGGGCGACGGCACCTTCCAGGCAGCCGTCGGCTTCGGCGCCGGAATCAGTCCTTTTTCAATGGCGGTGAGCGATTTCAACGGCGATGGCAGACTCGACCTCGCCGTCGTCAGCCACGATGGCAATGTGTCGGTATTTTCTGGCAACGGCGACGGCACACTCCAAGCCCCCGTCAACTACGCCGCGGGAAGCCAACCGGCTTTCGTGGCCGCGGGGGACTTCAACGGTGACGGCCATCCCGATCTCGCCGTCGCGAACAGCTTTTCGCAAGGCACCGTCTCGGTGCTGTTGAACACCTGCGGCGGCTGTCCTGCGTTCGACTTCACGCTGCCGCAGGCGTTCGATGTTGGATCGAGTCCATTTTCCGTGGCCGTGGGCGATTTCAACAGCGATGGAAAGCGCGACCTGGTCGTGGCCAACTCTGGCTCCACGAATGTCTCCGTGCTGTTGGGCAACGGCGATGGCACATTCCAGGCCGCGTTAAACTTCAGCGCAGGGCCGCGTCCTTATTGGGTAGCGTCCGGCGACTTTAACGGCGATGGGAAGCCTGATCTCGCCGTGGCCGACTCGGGTTCCACCAATGTTTCCGTGCTGCTGGGTAACGGCGACGGCACATTTCAAACTGCCGTGAACTATGGTACCGGCCCGGTCCCTTTTTTCATTTCAGTGAGCGACTTCAACCTTGACGGCAAGCTTGACCTGGCCGTGGCGAACGGCGATTCCAATTACGTTTCCGTGTTAATTGGCAACGGTGATGGCACTTTCCGCTCCGCCATCAACTATGACGTAGGAACATATCCCTATTCCGTGGCCGTTGGTGACTTCAACCGCGATGGCAAAAGCGACCTGGCGGTGGCCAACTTTGGCTCCACCAATGTTTCCGTGCTCTTGGGTAACGGGAACGGCACCTTTCAAGTCGCTGTGAACTACGGCACGGGCGTTCATCCCTGGTCCGTCGCAGCAGGTGACTTCAACAACGACGGTAAAACCGATCTGGCAGTGGCCAACGCCGGGTCCGTCGGCTTGTCGATATTGTTGGGGAATGGCGACGGCACTTTTCAGACGGCGGTCAGCTATCCTGCGGGAATGGGTTCGGTTGCATTGGCGGTGAGCGACTTCAATGACGACGGAAAGCTTGATCTGGCAGTCGGCAATATAAGCTCCAGCAATGTCTCGGTGCTTTTGGGAAACGGCGACGGGACCTTTCAGGCTGCCATCAACTTTGGCAACCAATTGCATCCACAATCGGTGGCGGTGGGTGACTTCAACGCTGATGGCAAACCTGACCTCGCTCTGGCTGATTTTACGCCGCCTGGCATCTCGGGCACTGTCTCGGTTTTATTGAACACCTGCGCTTTCGCTGGCATTGAGCTCACTATCGTGCGCAGCAACAGCAATACGGTCACCGTTTCATGGCCGTTCCCGTCCACCGGCTTCGTTCTCGAATCCACCACGAACCTCACCCTGATGAATTGGCAACGCGCCGTCGAAATGCCGGCGACCAATAACGCTCGCCTGGAGGTCACCGTTTCCGCCGACCAGCAGCAACGCTATTTCCGCCTGCACAAACCGTAGCGTGAGAATTTCCTTTCCCCGCTTCGCGGCTCCGATTGCTAACTAATACCGCAACCCACGGCTGACGTCGTGCGCTACCTTCTACCGCCGCTCCGCAGCTATTTGCCACCGTTCTCAAAAACTGATTTGTGCCCGCGCCATATTTTCTTCATCCAGGGGTTGTGCGAACCCAAAGTTTCTGGCTCACTGTGGAGTGTCGATGTCTGCTAAGGGCAAATGAACGCGCAACAAATCCAGGTGCTGTTGGCAGGGGATGAACCGGTCTATGCCAACGTGGCGCGGGAACTGCCGCGCGCGCCATCCCACTTCAAATTGACTCGCGTCGGGCGGCTCGACGAGGCATTGCGAACGCTCGGCGCCGGGCCCTTCGACATTGTTTTGCTCGACCTGTCCTTGCCGGATCGGACGGGGTTGGCCGCTTATCACGAACTCCACGCGGCGGCTCCTGCCATGCCGATTGTCGTGCTGACCGCTTCCGGCGATGAGACGCTCGCGTTCCAGGCCGTTCGCGAAGGGGCGCAGGATTATCTCGTGAAAGGCGAGTTTGATGGCAAAATGCTCTCGCGCGCGATTCGTTATGCGCTTGAGCGGAAGCGGGCCGAAGAGGAGTTGGGGCAAAGCGCGGAGTTTTTCAGACTCATTTCCGAGAATGTCACGGACCTGATCGCGGTGATCGATCGGGATGGAAAACGACTGTACAACAATCCTTCCTACGAAAAAAGCCTGGGGAACGCGTCCAATCTGCAAGGCACGAATTCATTTCAGGAAATTCATCCGGACGACCAGGAGAAGATCAAAGGAATTTTTCAGGGAACCATCGCGACCGGGACCGGCCAGCGGTCGGAGTATCGCATGTTGTGGTCCGACGGCACCGTCCGGCACATTGAGTCGCAGGGGAGCGTGATCAAAGACGCCAGCGGCCAGCCCAGCAAGGTCGTGGTTGTGTCGCGCGACATTACCGAACGGAAGCAGCATCTGGAAGACTTGGAGAAGGCGCTTTCCGAGCTTCACCAGGCGCATGAAGAGCTGAAGGCCGCGCAGATGCAACTGATCCAATCGGAGAGGCTCGAAGCGGTCAGCACTTTTGCCGGCGGCATCGCGCACGAGGTGAAAAACCCGCTGCAAACCATCACGCTGGGCGTGGACTTTTTGAAGAACAGCTTCGGAAACGCCGGCGAAGACGTGCGGATGGTCCTCACTGAGATGGACAACGCAGCCCGCCGGGCCGATGCCGTCATTCGCGGCATGGTGGAATTTTCCTCTTACAACAAACGGGACGTCAAAGACCACGATTTAAGCCGGATCGCGGAGCAGTCGCTGTGTTCGGTGGAAAGCGACATCAAGCACAATGGCATCAAGCTGATCAAGGACCTGGCTCCGAACCTGCCGCCGGTCAGACTCGATTTGAAGACCGTCAAACACGTTTTTATCAACCTCCTGCTGAGCGCCATCCAGGCGATGGCCGGAGGAGGAACTCTTACCGTGAGGACCTGCCTCAAACAGTTGAGCCAGGACCAGGGCTGGAGCGGACGGACGCCGGGCCTGTTGAAGGCGGGCGATACGGTCATCATGGCCGAGGTGGAAGACGATGGCCCCGGAGTCATCGAAAGCAAGCTCGCCGACAAGTCGGAACGATCGTTCGCGACGGAAATGATCCGAAAAGGAATTCTCGATTTAATGGTGCTCAAGAAAGTGGTCGAGTTGTATGGCGGCATGATCCGGATCATTAACCGCAAAGAGGGCGGCGTCAAAGTCAGCATCATGTTCAAAGCGCAGCGAAAGGAAGGATTATGAGCAAAAAGCGCATCCTCGTCGTCGATGATGAGACGAGCATCACGCGTTTGTTAAAACTGAACCTCGAACAAACCGGCAACTACGAAGTCCGCGAGGAAAATCTCGGCGCGCGGACGCTGGAGGCCGCGCGGGAGTTCAAACCGGATTTGGTCCTGCTCGATGTTATGATGCCGGACATGGACGGCGGCGATGTTGCCGCCGGCCTGAAACAGGATCCCGCTCTGAGGAAAACGCCGGTGGTTTTTTTGACCGCGGCCGTCAAGAAGGAAGAACTGGGCGCTCCCGAAGGCAAAATCGGCGGCCGCATGTACATTGCCAAACCGCTGAACGTGAAAGGCGTGATTGGCGTCATTGAGAAGATGCTGCCGAAGTAGAGCGACCGCGGGCGCAGCGGGAACCATGAACGGAATGCAGCGCAGGGCTGGAAGCCTGCCGCACCGCAGCCTGGAAAGGCCGCGCTACCGAGACGCGTCGTCGCAAGACCGTGGAAACTACCCATGAACCGACCCACCCCTGGCCCCTCCCAGGAGGGGAACTCGGCAAGCGTGCCCGACATTGCTCCCCTCCTCCGGAGGGGTTGGGGGTGGGTTCATGGCCCCAACTCACGTCAAATTTTTTGGAGGTGTTCGCTCTCCATGAACCGCCCCCTCACCCCTTCCCTCTCCCCATCCGATGGGGAGAGGGTGGTCCCGCAGTCGCGGGATCGGGTGAGGGGTGGTTCATGGTCCCAAATGCGTGCGCAAAAGCGAATGGAGGCTTCCCATGAACTGCCTCCCCCCGTAGCGGCGTCTCGGCAGAGCGCCGCTGGCTGTCGTTCCCACGAATTGCGGCGCTCTGCCGAGACGCCGCTACGCCGGTTCATGGCTCCGTCGAGAGTGTACAAAACTTTGCGTCAGGTGAAGCAAAGTTTTGTTGGGCTCTCGACGGAGTCTCGCCCCATCCGTTGTGCCACCCCTTACAACGACCGCATTCGCATGACCAGTCCGCGTCGGATGTCCTCACGATTGGCCGCGTCGTAGAATTCGACCGGATTGTAGTCGTCCGTCAACACGATGCCGTGCTGCGGATTGGCCTCAGTCTGGTCGTCGAAAGTGATTTGCGCCAGGTCGCGACAGGCCGGATGCACCTGAGCAAAATCCGGTTGGGCGACGATGTTCAAGTCGGCCCGGTCTGAAGCGACAAAAAAAACGTTGCTGGTCTCGTCCGGATTCGCCGCATGCACACGCACGGATTTGAAAACCGCCTTCAACGTTTTTTCGAGCGACGCGCCAAAGAAATCCCTGCCCGCGCGAAACCCCACAAAGCTGTTGATGATCAGGGTGCCTCCGGGTTTGAGCAGGCGGCGCATGGAGTCGAAGGCTTCGCGGGTCATCAGATGCGACGGCGATGAGTCACCCAGAAAGGCGTCGAGCAGAATGGTGTCATAGCGGTTGGTCGTCCGGTTGACGAAGTGGCGCCCGTCGCCGATCACCACACGAAACCGCTCCAGACCTGGACTCCTTCGCGGGCCAGTTGCGTCGGCACAACCCCCATGCCCAGGCCGATGCACAGCGCGCTGTCCATTTGCCGCGTGTACGCGCGGGCCAGGTCGTGCAGCATGTAGGTGAAGAGTGTGACGCTCTTTTTTGTCCCGGGATCGTAGATGTTCTGGGTCAGAAAATCGTTCAGATAAAACCGGCGTGTGCCGCTTTCGTTATCGACCACCAGCAACAGGCCGAAATTCGAGTTGCCGCGGAAACGCTCGACGAACTCCGACGAATGGCCGGCGCTGTCGCGGCGGATGCCGGCGAATCCGAGCAGCAAACCGGCGAGCGCGCCCATGACCACCGCCGGTTTGTTGCGGGACTTATGTTCCCAGACAAAATAATGGCCGCCGGACACCAGCATCAGCAGGATCGCGGTGAAATACATCGTCCGGGAATTGGGGAAAAAGGGAATCAGCAGGTAGCCGATGAGCATCGTGCCGACGAAACTCCCCAGCGTGCTGACGGCGGTGAGCCGCCCGACGTTTCCGCCGACGCCGTTGACGGCGCTGGTGAGCATGCGAATGAAAAACGGCCCGACCATCGCCAGCAGTGAGAGCGGGACAAAGAACAGGAAAGCCGAAGCGAGCAATGAGCCGAGCGCCAGTTTGAAATCGAGGCACCAGTACGCCACCGGCTTGACGATCAGCACCGACAGGCAGAGATAAATCGCCGCCAGCAGGACGCAGCCGTAAATCCGGGCGAGTTTCAGCGAGCGGTCCACCATCCGGCCGCCGGCATAGTAACCGGTGGCCAGCGCCACGAGCGTCACCGCGATCTGTGCGGTCCAGACGAAGTGCGATGTGCCGACGTAAGGCGCGAGCATTTTGGCGCCGAGAATCTCGACGATCATGATGGCGGCGCCGGTGACGGCGGCGGTGAAGTAAAGATAACGGCGCAGGCCGGGGGACATCGGCGGAGGATTGGCGGCGGCAGGTTGCTTTTTCACGCGCCCGTTCTACTGTCAACACAGGCAATAGGCAATAGGCGATGCGCAAATACTGGCACGTCATCAACATCGGGATTCAGAACACGCT
>QHOP01000164.1 GCA_003219345.1 Verrucomicrobiota bacterium | reverse complement strand
CGAACCAAGCACGACCACCAACGGCACGGCACGGGTGAACGTCGGTGATCTCGGCAACCCCGCCCAGGCGGCGCAGTTACGGTCCCTGCTACAGAATGCCGGCGTAGCCAACCCGAACCTGATCCTTGCACGGACAACCACTCCCCCGTCGGTGACGAGTGTGCTGGAATTCTATATTCGCAGCGGCATGTCGGCGGATGATTTCGCGAAAATCGAGGTTGGGGTCAGGAATCCGACCGTCGATGGGCTGTTAAATGTGAATACCGCCAGCGCCTCCGTGTTGGCGTGCATTTTCGCTGGCGCTGGCGTCGATACCAACCAAGCAGTGTCGTTGGTGGCCTACCGCCAATCGCAAGCAAGCCGATTGACGTCCATCGCTTGGGTGAAGGGCGTGTTGGATGCACCAACGGCGCGGCGCGCCGGGCCGTGGCTCACGGGGAAGACATTCCAGTTCACTGCGGACCTCGCGGCTGTCGGCCATTACGGACGAGGCTACCGTCGAGTGAAATACATTTTTGACACGAGCGACGGCGCACCGAAGGTTCTTTACCGGCAGGACCTGACCCACATGGGTTGGGCGCTCGGCAAACAGGCTCGGGACGCGTTGTTTCTGGCGAAGGCACTCCGATGATGGAATTCTTACAAAAGAAACGCGCGCCGTCCTCGATGCTGGGGCTCGCACTTGACGGAGGCCGGCTCGAAGGCATCGTCCTGCGCCGGACGAACGGCTCGCTTCAAGTTCTGAAGCATTTCAGCGTTTCGCTTGCCCTCAATCCTTTGACTGGCGATCCGGAGTTGGTCGGGCGCGAAATCCGGAACCATTTGGATCAAGCGGGTATTCGCGAACGCCGCTGTGCGGTGTGCGTTCCACTGGGCTGGGCGTTGACCGCGCAAACGAAAGTGCCGGTCCTGCCGGAAGCGGATGTCGCCGGTTTTCTGGAAATCGAAGCCGAGCGCGGTTTTCCATACGGCCCGGAGACGCTTTCTGTCTGCCACTCACGCTATCGTTCCGGCAGCGGCGAGCAACATGCCACGCTGGTGGCTGTTCCCCGGAATCATCTTTTCCAACTCGAGAAGGCGTTGAAAGCGGCGCGACTCAAACCGGCAAGTTTCACACTCGGCATCGCCGCGTTGCAAGACGCGGGTCAGGAATCGTCGCCAGGCGTGCTGGCGGTGGCGATTGGCGAGAACAGCGTTGACTTGCAAGTGACCGGTGGCGGCGGCATCGCCGCTTTGCGCTCGCTGGAGGGCGCCATCGAAACCGAAGGCGCGCAGAAACGGCTCTACGCCGACCTGCTCGCGCGCGAAATCAGAGTCACCCTCGGACAGTTGCCGGCCGGGTTTCGCGATGGCGTGCGGAAGGTAAAAGTCTTCGGGCGCGGCGAGTTTGTGCAACGTTTCGCCAGTGACATCAGGCCTCGTGTGGAGTCGATGGGAATGCAAGTCGAACTGGTGAAAGGTTATCCGGCGGATGCATTCACCAGTCGGCTCCCCTCCGATGCTGCAGTTTCACCGGCGCTGAGCCTGGCCGCGACATACCTGACGGGAGTTGCATCTGGTTTCGAGTTTCTTCCTCCGAAAACCAACTCCTGGCAACAGGTCAGCACCAGGTTCTCCTCAAAGAAGCTGGCGTGGGCCGGAGCGACAGCGGGTTCCGTGGGGTTTCTGATCGCCGCAGCTTTCCTCATTCAACAATGGCAACTTTTGCGGCTTCAATCCAAATGGGCCGCGATGAAACCGATTGCGCAGGAACTCGATAACATGCAGCAACAGATCAGGCGCTACCGACCGTGGTTCGACGATTCGTTCAGGAGCTTGAGCATCTTGCGACAACTTACCGAGGCATTTCCCGAAGACGGCTCCGTTTCCGTCAGGTCCGTCGATATCCGTGATCTCGCGACGATCACTTGTTCCGGCTCAGCGCGTGACAGTCAGGCGTTGCTGAAAATGCGCGACCAGTTGAGCGCCGCCAAGGGCGTCAGCGACGTGCACATTGACCAGACGCGCGGTTCATCGCCGGTGCAGTTCACATTCAATTTTCATTGGGCTGAAGGAGGAGGCAATGGAAATTAAGAACCGCCAACAGACTTTGGCCATCGCCGCCATCGCCGCTGTCGCGCTGCTGGCGTCCGACCGCTTGATTTTCTCTCCGCTCAAGGGCCATTGGAAGGCGCGGGCCGAGCGCATCACGGAATTGAAAAAGAACGTGAACCACGGCACGCTGCTGCTGCAACGGGAGCAGACGGTCCGCAGCCGGTGGAACGGGATGAGAACGAACGCGCTGCCGAACAATTTGTCGGCAGCCGAAAGCGAGGTGTTCAAGGCGATTGATCGCTGGTCGGACGAGAGCCGGATCAGCATCAGTTCCCGCAAGCCGCAATGGAGACGGGATTCGGACGACTATATGACGCTGGAATGTCGCATTGATGCGCTCGGCAGCATGCCGGCGCTCACACGGTTCCTTTACGAAGTGGAAAAAGACCCGCTCGCGCTGAAGGTCGAATCGATGGACATTACCGCGCGTGACAACGACGGACAGCAGCTCTCGCTCGCGTTGCAAATCAGTGGACTGCTGCTCAACCCGCCGCCACAACCATGAACGTGAAACGTATTCAGACAACATCCTGGCGGGAAGGCGAACGGATTTCTGTTGAAATTTTGCGGTCGCCGCAACCGACGCGCCTCGCAGACGCGCTCCGGCAGGGGGTGACCACGCGAGTTTCGCGGACAAGATACGCACGTCTTGCCGTCAGTTCACAGATTTGCGCAGCAGCCACGCGACGCTCCGAATGGTTTCAGTCCGTGCGATGGCTGTGCGTGACGTTTTTGTTGTTGGTGGCGGCCGGCTCCGCCGGCCGCGCGCAAAGCACGAACTCACCCGCGCGCGTGGATTATCAGACGTTCCGCCTCATTTCGGAGCGGAACATTTTTGATCCCAACCGCTCGTCGCGTTCGGGCGGGGTCAGACAGAGCAGACCGACGATAGCGGTGTCCTTCGCTCTGGTCGGCACGCTCAGTTACGAGAAGGGAAACGTCGCTTTTTTTGTCGGGACTGATTCTTCTTACCGAAAAGACCTCAAAACCGGCGACACGATTGCCGGCTACAAGATCGCGGAGATCACCGCCAATCGCGTGAAGCTGATGGCGGACAACCAAATAGTTGAACTGGGCGTGGGCATGCAGATGAGGAGACAGGACGCAGGTGAATGGCAACTGGCCGGCCGCGCCGAATCCTTCAGCGATTCGAGCGCGACAACAGCCTCGACCGAGAAAACCGATGCCGCGCCGACCGAAGGCGCGGCAAGTGACGTATTGAAGAAACTGATGCAACAGCGTGAACAGGAGCTAAAATGAAAACGATGAGAACTCTTATTTTGCTGGCAGGTTTTTTTGTCCCGTTCCTGACCGCCGCAACGGGACAAGACGCCGACACGTCAAAAGACAATCCACGGGCGGCGGCCGCCAAACCCAATTCTGTGGAGCAGGCGCCGTTACCCGCTGACAAGGCGGAGACGGGCGGCAAAGCGCCGGACAACCGGTCCGTGGCGCCGGCTCCGGCGACACCCGCAACAACAAGCGCCTCGGGCGAGATGGGATTGCGCCTGAACTTTCGCGGTGTGCCGCTGGACATGGTGTTGAATTATCTCAGCGACGCAGGTGGTTTTATCATCAACATCAAGCCGGGCACCGACGTGAAAGGCAAAACAGTTGACGTCTGGAGTAATCAGCCGCTCAACAAGGACGAGGCGGTGGATTTGCTGAATACGGTCTTGAATCAAAACGATTACGCGGCCGTCCGGAAAGGAAGGACCCTGACCATCACGAGCCGCAAGGAGGCGAAGAAGGAGAGCCTTCCGGTAATCCCCAGCATTCCCACCAACGGCCCGGCCGGGATGGCGAACACCGACGAAATGGCCACTCAAATTATCCCGATCCGATATGCCAACGCCACGCAAATGACAAAGGACCTCCAGCCGCTTCTTCCTGATTACGCCAACCTCACAGCAAACGAAAGCGCCAACGCGCTCGTGCTGACCGACACACTGTCTGACGCCAGAAGAATGGTCGAGATCGTCCGCGCGCTCGACACGTCCATTTCCAGCATTGCGACCGTCCGCGTTTTCCCGCTCAAATACGCGGACGCGAAGGACCTCGCCAGCGCGGTCAAGGATTTGTTCCAGTCGCCGACCCAGCAAAACAATAACAATCCCGCCGCCCGATTTTTCGCGCGGTTCGGCCGAGGCGGCTTTCCCGGAGGCCCGGGAGGCGGGGGAGGCGGAGACCAGCCCGACGGAAGCGGGACCAGTGAAGCCCGAACGGCGGCGTCGCGCGTGGTGGCAGTCGCGGACGAGCGCTCGAACGCTCTTGTCGTCAGCGCTCCGGATGAATTCATTCCAACGATCGAACACCTGGTCGCTGAATTGGACGTCAGCGCGACGGACATAACCGAACTGCGTGTGTTCCATTTGAAAAATGCCGACCCTGTAGAGATGGCCGACCTTTTTTCGCAATTGTTCCCCGATCAGAGCAAAACCAGCAACGACGCGAATCAGAACCAGGGCGGCTTTCGTTTTCGGGGAGGGTTTGGGGGCCCTTTCAATAACCCGAACCAGGACGCCCAATCCACCACCAGCGATCGAATGAAGAAAAAAGGTCAGGTCACCGCGGTGGCGGACCAGCGCACGTCCTCGATCATTGTCAGCGCGGCCAGCGAACTGATGCCCCAAATCGCGGACATGATCGCGCAGCTCGATTCCAGTTCACCGAAGAAACAAATGGTGTATGTCTTTCCCCCGTTGGAGCACGCGGATCCGCAGCAGGTCCAGCAAATCCTGCAGGACATGTTTCAGCGAAACAATACGGCCATGAACCGCAATACGGCGAACCAGAACAGCGCGTTAACCAGCCGGGCGCAGTCGAATAATCAAACGACCACGGGTGGTACTACCGGGATCGGCAACTCGGGATTCGGCAACACCGGAGGTTTGAATGGTGGCCAGGGCCAGACGTTCCGCTAAATAGACAAGGTTTAACATGAGCAAATGTAACTCGATCGAACGAACGCTGGCGATCGGCCTGGCGGGCCTGATTCTGTGGTCGTCCACCGGCGTGGTCGCGCAACAGCGGACAACCACTTCGCCTAACCGCGCGGGCGGCGGGACGGGCGCTTCTTCGGGGACCGCCAGCGGAACGACCCGACAATACACTCCCAATGGCACGGTCGGGGACGCGATGATTTCGGTGGATCCCGAAACGCACCGGGTAATCGTCATCACGGATGAAGAGACCAGCAAGTATGTCGGCCAGGTGATCACGAACCTGGACCGTCCCGAACCTCAAGTGCTCATCAAAGTCGTTTTTTTGGAAGTCACGCATAACAACAGTTCGGACATCGGTATCGAGGGCGCATTCAGCCGCAACCTGAACAGCACGACGACGGGAATCGTGGCCAACGCGTTCGGACTGTCTTCGCTCAATTCTGCCGTGGGAACAAACGCGGCCGTCAACGCGTTCGGACAGGCCGTGCAGAGCTTCGCGCCGACGCCACCGGGTGCCGGGCTTTATCAAGTGCTGGGCAGCGACTTCCAGGTGACGCTGCGAGCCATTGCGCAGGCGGGGAAAACGGAGGTGTTATCGCGACCATCGATTCTCGCCCGCAACAACCAGCAAGCAACCATAACGGTTGGCCAATCGGTTCCTTTGGTCACCAGCGTAAGCTATAACGGGCTCAATGGCACGCCGGTCAGCGCCATCAGCTACCAGAGCGTCGGGATCATTCTGCGGGTAACGCCTTTTATCAACTCCAGTGGCATGGTGGAAATGATTGTTTCACCTCAAATCTCACAGCT
>QHOP01000163.1 GCA_003219345.1 Verrucomicrobiota bacterium | reverse complement strand
TGCGTTTTGAGACAACGTCGGCGGGAACCCTGGTCATCCACACCGGTGGAAGCTTGATCGACAATCTGGTGGCGGTATATCGAGACGTGGCTTCTTACGACGCCTTGACGACGAATCTCCTGGGCTGTGCGACGAACAATGTTGATGCTGGCTACACCAATCGGGTGGAAATTCCAGGCGTCAACGCGGGCCAACGGTTCCTGGTCGTCGCCGATGGTAGCAAGGGCGAGTCAGGCGTGTTGCAAATCAACTGGCTCATGGGCAACCCGCCTGAGCCAAAGTCGATTCCGCCGCCGCCGGTCGCGCAAGTCAACGAAGGTGAAACGACCTCCCTTCCGGCCGGTGACAAGGGCATTACCAACGCGGTTCCCGCGCCCACATACCAATGGTATCGGGATGGGGTTCCAATTCCAGGCGCCAACAATCCGTGGCTCGATCTGACCGGGCTAAACGCCGGCGATGCCGGACTGTATTACGTGGTGATCACAACCCCTTTCGGCACGGTGACGAATTATGTCGCAACACTGGAAGTGAAAATCCCGTTCAGTCTTGTCGGATTGCCCGGTCGCCTGCCTGACGGCATTTTTGAGCTGCAAGTATCCGGAACTCCCGGAGAACCTTTCGCCATGCAATCCACACCTGATCTCCTCGGCTGGACAGACCTTGTTGTTGGAACTTTGCCCGGTTACACCATCACGCTCAGCGACACAAACGCCGGGGCCAATCCTGTCCGTTTTTATCGCATCTCCTCGACTGCGCCGCCGTAGGGGCAGGAGAATCGGGTCGAAGGATTAAATTGTCGTTTGGATGACTGAACGCGAAACGCAAAAGGGCGCTATTTTACAGCGGGACGGTTTGATCACTGTTGGGAATGAAGTTGCGATTCCAAGTTAGAGGGCTATTATCCAATAGCATGGAATTTTTTCCGTTTAAAGAATAGGCATCTCCACATGTCATGAAAAAACTCGCATCTCTTTTTCTGGTCATGCTCGCTTTTGGTTTTCTTGTCGCGCCGTCTCGCGCTGGCGACGAGAAGGACAAGAACCTCACGAAACAGATTTGGGACGTTCTCACTGAGTGTAAGAAGATCACCGCCGGCACGACACGCACAGAGTTGTTGAAGGTATTCACCACAGAAGGCGGTCTCTCCACCGCCGCACATCGCACCTTCGTTCACCGTCGCTGTCCTTACATCAAGGTCGATGTTGATTTCACTCTTCAGACCCGAAGCAGAAGGACGGGCGGCCCACCGACACGGTGAACAAGATTTCCAAGCCGTATTTAGAGTGGAGCATCATTGATTGAGGACGATGCCTAAAATGCGCTGCATCTAACCCGGCGAGAGCGTCGCGGTTGCAATTCACGCGTGCCGTACGCCGGGTCGCTGACCTATATTGGGGTCGTTGGGCTGCAACGACGCAGTTGGCGCGGTGTTTAATGAAATTATGAAGAAAGCGGTCATACTCTTCAACGGAGCCATTATTCTGTTGTTTGGCTCTGTTGCTCATGCTGGCCCAAAGATTATCGCCGGCCCGATTACCAATCCAAACAACGGGCATTCTTATCTGCTTCTGGATTCAGCCACCTGGAAGGAATCCGAAGCAAAAGCAGTAGTTCTTGGAGGGCATTTGGCCACAGTTCGCAACCAAGCAGAGGAGGACTGGATTGTTCATCGGTTCGGCAATCACAGCAATCAACAGCGCTTGCTTTGGATCGGATTGAGCGACACGGCCAGAAAATTCCATTTTAGTTGGAGCAGCGGCGAATCCTCTTCGTACACCTGTTGGGCGGAGGGTGAACCCAACAATGCCGGGCGGGGTGAAGATTTTGTAGCCATCTACTATCCAAGCCATAGTCAAGGCGGCAAATGGAACGATTGGAATGACCGGACTGAAGATCCAATCGGTCTGCCGATGAATGGAGTCGTGGAAATTGTACGGGCCAATGTTCAGCCCTTGGCTCGCGGCGATGTCTCACTTCCAGCCGTTACAATCAATCCCATGCTTATTATCACCAACGACAGCGGTAGCATAAAACTGCAGTGGCCAATGTCTGCCTCGGATTGCATGCTTGAGGCCACCACGAACCTGACGGAGCTATTCAGCATGTTTGGTTATTCCGAGACCACCGATGCTGAGTCTGGTATGATTTCCGTGCTCATAACGAATTCAAGCCCGCAAATGTTTTTCCGCTTGCGTAAGCCGTGAGATGAAAGCAGAGCCCAACAACCCGCATTGATCTAACAGTCGCCGCGAGACTCTGTGGCGATCCGCCTCTCTTCGGATGGCGACGGTAGCTCATGCGGAACGTTGGGTTCATTGACGCCATGAGCACCGAGACTATCGGCATCGATCACATCTACATCACGGTCTCAGACCTCACTCGTTCCGAGAGGTTTTATGACTGTGTCATGCGCATCTTGGGTTTCCGCAAGAACACATTCACGAATGAAGGAGACCACCATATTCAATACTATAATCGCCACTTTGGCTTTGTCCTCCGGCCCGCTCGCGGCAATCAGTCCAAGTACGACGCCTTGGCTCCAGGTCTCCATCACTTCTGTTTCCGAGTCGAGGATTCCGCTTCAGTGGACGCCATTGCCAAGCGGTTTGCAGAGGATGGAGTGACTTGTTCGTCTCCTCAGCTTTACCCGGAGTACGCTCCCGACTATTACGCGATTTTCTTTTCCGACCCTGATGGGATTCGTCTTGAGGTTACGAATTACCGACAGGAGCGGCGCAATAGGTTTGACGATTGGGAGCACGCATGAGTGGTAGTGGTCTGCGCAGAGATATGGAAGCCACGATAACCACAGAACGACCCGACACCGCCGACGCCAGAGCGTTGATTGATGAGCTTGAAGCACACCTGGCGACGGTCTATCCGCGGGAAAGTCGTCATGGCTACAGTGTAGAGAAGCTGGTCGCGCAAGGCGTGGCGTTCTTTCTCGTCCGTGACAACGGCACGCCCGTCGGCTGCGGGGGTATTCAACTATTTGGGACGGACTACGGCGAACTCAAACGGATGTACGTCCGTCCACAGTTTCGGGGTTTGGGTTTTGCCAAGTTGATGCTCGATCATCTCTCCGACTACGCCCGCAGCCGGGGTGTCAGATTACTGCGGCTGGAAACCGGCATTCATCAGCACGCCGCAATCGGATTGTACGAGCGCGCAGGCTTTCAGAGTATTCCGCCTTTTGGAGAGTACAGGGACGACCCGCTCAGCAAGTTCTATGAGAAGCGTATCCTGTGAAGTTCAGGCGGGCGGCTTTATTTCCGAATCGCGTATTTCGTGAAGATTTTCGAGGCATTTTGCAAAGTCTTGGCCAAATCCTACGAAGATCAATCGGCTGTTCGAGAGCCGCTACATTGCCTTGAGAGAGAAGGCGAGGTTGCACTGTTGTTGGAACTTTGCCCGGTGACACCATCACGCTCAGTGATACAAACGCCGGGGCTAATCCTGTCCGTTTTTATCGCGTCCCCTCGACTCCGCCGCCGTAGCGGCACGGTGGTTGGATCCGCTCGTCGCGGCGTTCGTGCTCAGCAACTGAACGCGAAACTCAAAAGGACGCTATTTTACAGCGGGACGTGTTGACCACTGTCGGGAATGAAGTTGCGATTCCAGCTTAGGGGGCTATTATCCAATACCATGGAATTTTTTCCATTTAAAGAGTAGTAGGCGGCGCATTCACATGCTCTGGTTACGAACAGTCTTGTTCACGCTTCTAGTTCCGGGAACGGTGCTGGGGCTGGTTCCATTCGCATTGATCGCCACCAGTTGGGGGCCGCGTTTCAATCTGGGAGCGGCACATTTGATTGGCTTTATGCTCCTGATGCCAGGCGTGGCGATTATTGTCTGGTGCTTCATAGATTTCGTTCGCCGGGGCCGCGGCACGCCGGCACCGTATGATCCTCCTCGTCGATTGGTGGTGGCTGGCCTCTACAAATATACGCGAAACCCACAGTATGTGGGCGTCATCCTTGTCGTTTTGAGCGAGGCCGTCCTGTCTGGCAGGACGCTTCTGTTCGGTTACGCGGTCTTTCTCGCCGTTGGCTATCATTTGTTCGTACGGTTTTATGAAGAACCTACGCTCCGAAGGATGTTCGGTGAAGAGTACGTCCAGTACTGCGCTGTGGTTTCGCGATGGCTGCCTCGACGGGCCACTCGTTGAGCCTGTCGAACTGAGTGATGACCAAGCCGCCTCAACAAGTGCGCGCGAACTGGCGCTATGCGAGTGAGTTTGTGAGTCACTGGTTTCACAACATCATCGGCTTCGACGGACGGGCGCTGCTCCACCCTCCGCAGTACTGCTACGGAGGACGGGCAGCGCCGGTCGTTGGTCGTTCGGCACGCAAACCATGAAAAGTGCCAGGCTGTTCGCGTTTCTCATAGCGACCGTAGGAGTCTGCGCTCTTCTCGGCTCCGCCATAGGTGCAGCCGTCGGACATCGCGGCGTTTTTGTGGGCGGTTTTACGGGAGGCCTGACGGGCAGTTGTGTTGCAGCTTGGCTTGGTGGACGTCTGCGATGGATTCCTACCCACGCAAGAAATGCGACAGCGGTAGGCACGGTCATCGGCTTCCTCGCAGCGGCAACGATCGCCATTAACACGCTGCGTAGTCCAGTGGGACCAGTTCTCAGTACACTCCTGGTAGGTATTGGTGGACTCGCTGGGTTGCGATCCGCTCATCATCGTTCTGACGCCAACAAATGACTACCAACCCGAACAAGTCGGGTAGCCTGGGAGATTGACCTCCCGGCCCCAACGTACATGAATAGACATTGGATACTGGTATTCCCGACCGCGATTCCGTTTCTCATCCTTGGTAATGATTCAGTGGTCTAACGAGGTCACTCGAGCCAACGCGGGGGAACGCCCCGGGTTTGCCGGGAAGTCGCGGGTAGTCCATCGTCTTCGGCCCGGCGTGGCTCAGTTTTCGTTAGGTGGCAGCGTATGCGACATTACAATATCAATATTCCTCATCACGGCGCTTTTGGTTGCGGGTTGTGCCACAAAGAAGCCAGTGTATCCGCTCCCACGCGCCGCCTTTCCCGAACCCGGCGTTTATTTAGTTCAGCCGGGCGATAGTGCCACTCTGATTGCGAAGAATCTCTGCCTCTCAGTTGCGCAGCTTGAAGCACTTAATCCGGGCATTGATTGGTTCCATTTGAAGATTGGCCAGAGGCTTTATTATGCTCCTCCACCATCCGGCCTGCCACTTCGCTATCACAAGGCGCAATATGGGTTAACATTTTTCCTGCCAGCCAGTTGGCGAGGTTATTCGGTTTTGGTTCAACAATTGGATGACGAGCGGTATTCACCTGCCGAAGACAGGCAGATTATAGTTGGACACACTCCGATGATTACACTTCGACATCCGCAGTGGCAAGACAGCGCACCCTATCAGGACATTCCGATTCTAGTATTTACCCGTGCCCAATGGGACGATCTTAATCACGGGGAGCTTTGGCCCTCACTTTTCGCTGGCGGCACGATGGTTGAGCTATGGCACAGCCAGAGATTTGTGTTTGCTATGTCTAGCCGCTACAATGCTGCCGATGAGGTGAGCGGTTGGAAAGAGGTGACCGAGATTGTTGAGCAGAATCACGCCGCCAACAGCATGCCGCGTTTGTATCCACAATGAGAGGTTGCCAAACGATGCCGAACAAAATCACTGGAGCGAATGCGGGCGGAGCGCGTCAGTTGCCAATGCGGACGCACCGGGCCGCTCGCATCGCTCAGTTCCGGTGTTGGGGCCGCCGCAAGGTCGCGCAAATGATCCTGCACAAGTTCCAATTGGTCGTGTTGGGATGCTTGGTCGTCGTGATTGCGGGTTGGATCATCCTCAGTCCGCCTGGAAAGG
>QHOP01000162.1 GCA_003219345.1 Verrucomicrobiota bacterium | reverse complement strand
GTTGTAGAGCGTTCCATCGCCAAAGAAGAGCGCGACCGGCGCATCGATGGAAGGGGCAGGGAGGTCGTCCCAGGTGACTCGCAGCCGGGCGCGTCCGAATTCGACGGCTTGTTCGCGCGCGACGAAGAATTCCAACGCACGAATCATCACCGGCTGTTTCGGGATGATTTTCTGTACCTGGAGAACCGTGTCTGTGCCGAGCGACATCGGGCCGCCGCCCATTTGAACCACGCCGATCGTCCTTCCTTCAGAGGTGAGAGGACGCGGCGCGATGTCCGTTCCCGCCCGCGAGACAAGCTCCAGCACATCCTTGTCCGGCGGCGTTTTTCCATCCCAGGAGCGGATCGATCGCGAAAGCTTCGCACTGCGGTCGTAGAGGTAGTAAATGTAATAACCGGTGCCGTAATGTGTGCGCGAGTAGGCGAGACGGAAGGTCTTTTCAAAAGAAATCGGCACCCAGCTCAAATCGGCGCCTTTCGTGATTGACCAGGTCCAAGCCAGCGGGGCCGGGAAAAGATTTTCCGGTATGAACATTGAATTCTCGACCGGATGATTCGGATCAGAAGTGCTGGTTTCTCGGACGGAATGGTCAACGCCGTCCACTTCGTAATGCCACGGGCTGCCGTGCCAATGATTGCAGCGGACGAAATATAGAATTCCCGATCCGGCGACATCCAGCGTCACGTTGAAATTGTCGGCCAGTTGATAAAGAAAATGACTGGCGTCGGCGCCTTCGTTTCCGCCGCGGCGATCGTAAGTGCTCCGCAGGTAAGCCCGCGCGCCGATACGTTGGCAAGGCCAGCGGTCCCACATGCGATAGGCATCGAGGCCGACTGGAATGATTGGCGGTTCTTCGGAAAGGCCTTTCCCGGCCAGGAAGAGAGACAGCAGACCCAACATGAACCAGCGCCGGAACGACAGGTTAACATCGAACATCGAACGTCGAACAGCCAACGCCGAAGGAAGCCAAGTGTGGCTGTGAATGAGTTCAACGTTGAGTGTTCGATCTTGAACGTTCGACGTTCGCTCAAAAATTCTGAAGCGCATGACGCATCCGGGTTTTACCTGGTTCCAAGCATGGCAAAGCCTTTGCCGAACAGAAGCCAAAATTCCCGGAGCGTCTTGCTGGCTCCCCAGACCCTGCCCCTCACCCGGCCTCCGGCCACCCTCTCCCCCATTGGGGGAGAGGGACGGGGTGAGGGGGTGGTTCATGGTCTCAATGCGTGCGCAAAGCGAAAGGAGGCTCCCCATGAACAAGAGAACATCCAACATCGAACACCCAACGCCGAACTTCGATGGCAGCGCGAATCCTCGCTCACTTCGGCGTTCGATGTTCGGTGTTCGACGTTCGATGTTTTCCCTCGGCTCAGGGGTTTCAACGCGCGAATGTTCATTTCGAGGAAATCTCTCCCGCAATAGGGAGAGGGTGGCCGGAGATCGGGTGAGGGGGCGGTTAATGGTTCCTGAGCAGTTCCAAAAGGAACAGGAGGCTCCTGACGAGCCGGCTCGCGCGGACGCTCGCCCACCGCACATGCAAACGGTACCACTACCCCTGCCCGCCTGTTCTTGACACTCTATCGGAAGCCATAGTTAAGTTACTACCGCAACTAAAGTGACTCGCGCTACTTAAATGAACCACCAGACCCGCGTCTATCAGGACGTTTTCGAGATGCTGCCGAGCGAGGAGAATCCGTCGCCGATGGTGCGGATCAACAAAATGAATCCGTCGCCGGAGTTCGAGCTTTACGCAAAGTTGGAATGGCTGAATCCCTTCGGCTCGGTGAAGGACCGCGCCGCGTGGGCCATGTTGCGCGAATTGGAGGAGAAGGGCGAGGTAGGCAATGGGCGCGGCCTCGTCGAGCCAACTTCGGGCAACACGGGCATCAGCCTGGCTGCGATGGCGAAGGCGCGCGGTTATCATATGCGGGCCGTGGTACCGAACAAAATCCCTTTGGAAAAGAAGGTGTTGCTGAAGATCGCCGGCGCGGAACTCGATGTCGTGAACGACGCGCTTTGTCCGGCGCCGGGTTTGGGCGACGGCTCCATTAATATCGCCAAATCGCACGCCAAAGCGCAGGCGAAGAAGTATGCGATGCCGAACCAATACGAGAACGAGCAAAACGTCCTCGCCCACGTGCGAACCACCGGCCCGGAGATTTGGCGGCAGACCGAAGGAAAAGTCACGCATCTGTTCGTTTCACTCGGCACCTGCGGCACGGTCAGCGGCACCAGCAGATTCCTGAAAGGGAAAAATCCCGACATCAAAGTCGTTGCGGTTCAACCGACCGAAGGTCACGATGTTCCCGGCCTGCGCAACGTCAGCCAGTTGGGCGTTTCCAGGTTGTTCGATTCATCGCTGGTGGACGACATTCTGGAAGTGGAGTTCAAGCTGGCTTACACCCGCGCGCTGGAGCTTTGCCAAGGGGAGGGACTGCTGGCCGGCCCCAGTTCCGGCTTGATTTATGAAGGGGCGAGGGAAATCATTCTGCGTGACAAAAAGGGCTTCGGTGTGATGATTTTTCCGGACAACATTTTCAAATACACCTCCAACATGATGAAACACATTCCGGGTCTGGCGACCGGAAACGAAGCTTAGAAAGGAAAACCTATGGCAAACTACGCGCATCCCGAAGTGCTGGTCTCGACCGATTGGGTCAAGGATAACCTCGACCAGCCGGGCATCAAACTCGTTGAAATTGACGTGGACACCAAAGCCTACGACGCCGGCCACATTCCCGGCGCAGTCGGCTTCAATTGGCAAACGCAACTGCAGGATCAGGTCCGGCGCGACATCATCGGCAAAGAAGCGTTTGAAAAGTTGGTGGGCGGCTCCGGCCTCTCGCCGAAGGACATCGTCATTCTTTACGGCGATAACAACAACTGGTTCGCGGCTTATGGCTTTTGGCTCTTTAAAATTTACGGCCACAAAGACGTCCGCCTTATGAATGGCGGCCGCGTGAAATGGCTCAATGAAAAAGACAAACCTTTGACGACCGACCCGCCAAAGATCGCGCCGACCCAATACAAGGTCACCGAGACGCACCTCGAACTGCGCGCGATGCTGCCGGAGGTCATGGACATTTCGAAGACTGCCAAAGCGAACCTCGTGGATGTGCGCAGCCCGGACGAATTCAGCGGCAAGGTCATCGCGCCTCCGGGCATGACTGAGACCGCGCAGCGCGGCGGGCATATCCCCGGCGCCAAGAGCGTTCCGTGGAGCACCGCCGTGCAACAAGATGGCTCCTTCAAGTCGGCGGACGAACTGCAGGCGATTTACTTCCAACAGAAGGGCGTTGACCGAAAGAAGCCGACGGTGGCGTATTGCCGCATCGGCGAGCGTTCCAGCCACACTTGGTTCGTGTTGAGCTATCTGCTCGGCCTGGACAACGTGAAGAACTACGACGGAAGTTGGACTGAATACGGCAACGTCGTCGCCGCGCCGATTGAGAAAGGGTGAGCCGATGGTCATCTGGAGGCTTCCAATCCGCAAAGCGAGGGCCCATACTCGTAAGGCTTTCGTTAATTCACAGATGAGCGCTTATGTTCGCTTCCGGAGACATTGCGTCCAACGCCGATGCATCGCAATCTGGCTTCGCTGAGTGGAATGTCGCGCGGCGGGCTGGTCAAGATCCCTCCACTCAAGCAAGACAGGCACTGGAACATTTGTGTCGCACCTACCGATATGCTGTCTATGCTTACGTGCACCAACAGGCCGTTGATGTCACCGAGGCAGAGCGGGTGACGCAGAAATTCTTCGCTTGGTTCCTCGAAGAAAGAAATCTTGCGCGTCTGACCCACGCTAATGGCAAATTCCGCACTTGTTTACTGGCGGCGCTCAGAGACTACCTGGCAATCGAATGGCCTGGCAGCAACGGAAGTGAGACGGCTTTCGGTTCGGACTCCGAATGCATTTATGACCAAATATGGGCGCTCGCGGTGCGGCACGAAGCCCTGGCCCGGTTGAGGGAAGAATACGTTGCGGCCGGCAAGGTACACCAATTCGACCAATTGAAAGCGTTTCTGTCGAACGACAGCACTGATTGGGTCGCGGCCCAAGGGGTTTCCCCCTTGCTGAAGAATCCAGGCGGGGCAATTGCGGTGGCGGTCGCGGCGGACCGCCTGCGCCTTCGTTACGGTGAACTCGTTCGGGCTGAAATTGCTCGAATCGTTGTTACTCCCGCTGACCTCGAAACAGAAATGCAACATCTATTCGAGGTCTTCCAGCGGTAAACAACCCGGCCGGGATCACGAATTGAATTTCATCAGGCTCCACACGCGAACGCTCCTTTGTGAACGCGCCGTCGAAACAACCTCGTCATTGGTCTGATCCCTGGTTTGGGAACGGGCGATTCAAACTGAACCTGGTTCTGCTCGCGCTCTCGGTGCTCCCAGCTCAACCCGGACGCGGCGCGGGTCCGGACTGCTGGCTCTACTGCTCCAGGAATCTTTGGGTAGACAAGAACATCGACGATATGGAAGCCTTGTTCCGTCGCGCTGCGAACGCCGGTTGCACCCACGCGCTCCTGGCGGATTCCAAGTTTGCCAAACTCGGCGATATGGACGCGCACTATTTCCGAAACGTCGAGCGGGTGAAGCAGTTTGCCGCGGAACTGCATCTCGAAATAGTTCCGGCGCTTTTTCCCATCGGCTATTCCAACGATCTGCTTTGGCACGACCCGAACCTGATCGAAGCGTTGCCCGTACGCGACGCGCTGTTCGTGGTGCAGGACGGTGTCGCCCGACTGCAACCGGACCCGGCTGTCAGGATCAAGGGAGGCGACTTTTCCGATTTGAAGCAGTGGGACTGGAAGGACGACATCGTCCAGCCGGACGACGGCGTCGCGCTTATCCGCGATCCGAAAGGTCAGAATGCCCGCGTAGTGCAAAAGCTCCGGCTGACGCCGTTTCGCCAATACCACTTTTCAATCCTCGTCCGGACGCAGGACTTCCATGGGACGCCGGAGGTGAAACTGCTGGCCGGCAACCGCGCGCTGAACCACAACTATCTCGGCGTGAAACCGACTCAGGATTGGACCACGCACCACGTGGTTTTCAACTCACTCGAGAACACCGATGCCAATCTTTATCTCGGCTGTTGGGGCGGCGGCACCGGATCGCTTTGGTTCGACGACGCGAAGCTGGAAGAAGTGGGGCTGCTGAATCTGGTTCGTCGCGAAGGCGCGCCTTTGTCGGTCCACACCACCGGTGGCAAAGAGCTTATCGAAGGCCGTGACTTCGAGAGAGTCGATGATCCACACATGGGCAACCGATTGTGGAAAGGTTCCTACGACATCTATCACCAGCCGCCGATCATCAAAACTTCGCTTCCGAACGGCACGCCCTTGCGCGTCTCGTACTACCACGCCGTGACTGTTTACGACGACCAGGCCGTGATCTGTCCCTCCGAGCCCAAGACAGTCGAATTGCTCCGCGACCAGGCCAGACGAATGCATGCCGCCTGGGGCGCTAAAGGTTACATGATGTCACACGACGAAATCCGCGTGTGGAACTGGTGCGACGCCTGCCAGCGCCGCCATCTGGACGCCGGCGCCCTCCTCGCGGACAACGTGAAGACCTGCATCCAAATCCTGCGCGAAGTCAATCCCGGCGGCAGGATCTATGTCTGGAGCGACATGTTCGACCCGCAGCACAATGCACACAATGACTACTACCTCGTCCACGGCGACCTCTCTGGTTCATGGGTGGGACTCGATAAAGAAGTCACCATTGTCAATTGGAACTTCGACAAGCGGAGCGACAGCTTGAAATGGTTCGCCGACCGGGGCAATCGTCAACTCAT
>QHOP01000161.1 GCA_003219345.1 Verrucomicrobiota bacterium | reverse complement strand
CAGGTGCAATCGTGCCGGGCAGTAAAGTAACCGTCACAAATGAAGCGACCGGGGCGGAACGAACTCTGATCACCACAGAAAACGGAGTATTCATTTTTACGAACCTCGTACCGACGACGTACTCCGTGAAAATTGAGCAGCCCGGCTTCCGGCCGGTGACGCGAACGGCCCTGACGTTGACCTCAGGCGATCGTTTGGCGCTCGGAAGTATCCAGCTCGAAGTCGGCCAGACCAGTGAAGCCATCTCGGTAACAAGCGAAGTCGCAGCCCTCAATACGGAGAGCGCCGACGTGACCGCGACGCTTGGAACTTCCCAGATCAGCGATCTGGTGGTCAAGGGCCGCGACTTCATGAATCTCGTCAAACTGTTGCCGGGAGTTGCCCAGCAGGGAGGTGGCGACGTTGCGGGAGGCACGTTCGGTGTCCAATCGCCATCGGTCGGCGGAATCCGGGCAGTCTATAACAATTTGACTCTCGATGGGGCCCGCGGCAACGACCCCGGTGGCCCCGCTTTTTTCTCCACCGGCGTCGCCGTAGACGCGCTGAGCGAAATCAAGATCGTGACCAGCGCCTATCTGGCCGAAAGCGGACCCAACCCGGGGGCGAGCATTAAGCTGACCACCAGGTCCGGCACCAAAGACTTTCACGGCAATGTGTATTTGTTTAAGCGAGACAAGAATTTCAATGCCAATGACTTCTTCGTGAACCGGCAAGGACTGGGCGCGTTCCCGTACCGGTTAACGACGACGGGAGCCGCGGTTGGTGGACCGATCTATATTCCTAACAAATTCAACGCCGATCGGAGCAAGCTGTTCTTCTTTTGGAACTCGGAAATCACCCAGAGTTTCCTGCCTGCCGGCGTCACGTTTAACGCACCGGCCTCGGTACTGCAATATCAGGTGCCCACCTTACTGGAGCGCCAGGGCGATTTCTCACAAAGCCTGGATACCAACGGGCAATTGATCGTGATCAAAGACCCGACCACAGGCCGTCCGTTCCTGGACAATAAAATACCGGCGAACCGCATCAACTCCAATGGCCAGAAATTGCTCAGCGTGTTCCCGCTGCCCAATACCACGGACCGCAGTTTGACGGGGGGACTCTACAACTACCAGTTCAAGAATATTCAGGACACTCCCAAGCAATCCCACACGCTCAAATTCGACATTGTGCCGAACTTGAAGGACACGATTTCGTTACGCCTGAAGAAGTGGGAGTCCGATACCAAGAGCTTTACCGGGATCTTCAGTTATACGAACTTCCCGCTCACGTTTTACGATTACGATTTCACCCACGACGACGCGTTGGTCAGTTGGACGCGGGTCATCACTCCGAGCATCGTAAACGAATTCACCTTCGCCGCCACCGGCTCCAAGGAAGACGGCACGCCCAGGCCGGGCCGGGAACAGACTTCGGTTTTTCGCCAGACATACGGGATCACATTGGGGCAACTATACCCGGCCTCGAATCCCTACAACCTTCTCCCGCAAATGTCGTTCACGGGTATTCCGAACCCGGTTCTTTTCACCCAGGACCGGCGTGCCCCGATCCAGGCCTCCGAGGAATTCGGGGAAATCATGGATAACCTCAGCTACAATCGAGGGACTCACGCTTACAAGTTCGGTGTTTACTTCCATCACATCTGGACCAACGAGGGTCAACGCGCCAACAATTTCGCGGGGAATATAAGTTTCAACAGGGATGCCAATAATCCCGGCGACACCAATCACCCATACGCAAACGCCATCCTCGGCAACTACCAGTCCTACCAGGAGGCGAGCCGCAGGAACCTGGCCAATGCGGCGGTCTACCTTGCAGAATTCTATTTGCAGGACCAGTGGAAGACGACCAAGAGGCTGACGCTGACTTACGGTGCGCGGTTCAGTTCGCCCACATGGTATCACCTGCAAGGGGACCAGGTTGGATCGGCTCTGGTGTTACCGAACTATAACGCCGCGAATACACCCAGGCAGTACGTGCCGGCGCTCGTGAATGGCGTTCGTATGGGGCAGGATCCACTGACGAAAGCGACCGTGCCGGCACAAGCGATCGGCGCGTTCGTCCCGGGCACGGGTGACCTGGCCAACGGCGTTGTGACCAACGCAGACGTCTATGCCGGCAAGTATCCGCAGGGCTGGGCGGATCATCCGGAGCTTCAGTTTGCGCCCCGTGTCGGTTTTGCTTATGACCTTTTCGGCAACGGCAACACGGCCATTCGCGGCGGCTTTGGTGTTGGAAAACACGTGATTGGCGCGGCGGGCGCAGCGATCGAATTTCAGGGCTTTAACCAGCCATACGTCGTCGTATCCCAGCAGTTCAACGGCAACCTGGACACCCTGCTCAGCACCAGAGGCTATGTTTTCCCAAGCCAGATGGCCTCCTTCAATCGACACCAAAAGGTTCCGCGCGTCTACAATTGGAGCATTGGCGTTCAGCATAGCCTGCCGGCGAAGTTCGTATTGGATGTCGCCTATGTAGGCAACACGAACCGCTGGGTGGAGAGCCAGATGGATCTGAACACCCTTCCTGCTGGCGCTCGTTTCGCGGCGCAAAACATCGATCCCACTACCAACGTTGCCCTACCTGATAGTCTGATCCGGCCGTATCGGGAGTACAGTTTCCTGACCTATTTGACCAATGATGCAACGTCGAACTACCACGGTTTACAGGTTCAGGTAAACCGCCGCTACGCCCAATCGTTCATGATGGGTTTGTCATATACCCTCTCCAAGTCGTACACGACGGAACCCGGCGCCGCTCAGCGCGACGGGGCCTGCGCCTTTAACCCGGGTACAGTCACCAACGCCAATCAATCGACCACCTGTTTTGTCAACCCGTACGTGCCGACGAAGCAATGGTTAGGAGGGCCGCAATACTTCGATCAGACGCATGTCCTGGTAGGCAACTATCAGTGGACTCTGCCCAGGGCGAGCAGACTACTGCCCAATCCACTGGTCAAGGGTGCGTTGGACAACTGGGAACTCTCGGGAATCTACACCTTTGCGACCGGACAACCAATGTCCGTCACAGCGACAAGTTCCGTATTAGGGGATATTAGTGGTTCGAATATCCTGGCGCGTCCGGATTGCGTCGCGGGTGTGGATCCGAACAGCGGGCCTAAGACCTTTGCGCAATGGTTCAATCCCGCGGCGTTCGCGATGCCCGCGAAGGGGACATTTGGGACTTGCGGGCCGAACAACTTCCGCGGCCCGGGCATCAACAACTGGGACATGACCCTCATTAAGAAAATTCCGCTGGGCGAGTCGCGCAGTATGCGTCTGCGTGTGGAGGCGTACAACGTCTTCAACCATACGCAGTTCAATGCGATCAATACGGCGGCGCGCTTTGACGGCGCGGGCAACCAGATCAATCCCCAATTCGGTCAAGCCATCGGCGCGCGCCAACCGCGGGTTCTTCAGTTAGGAGCGTCCGTCTACTTCTAATATGCTGATGCGAATCTCAAAGTTGCTGGTTATCGTGAGCCTGGCGCTGCCGGCGCTCTACGCACAAAACGACTGGCCGTCCTACGGGCATGATCCCGGCGGCCAGCGCTATTCGCCACTGAAACAGATCAACGCGACGAATGTAAGCAAGCTGGTTCCGGCCTGGAGCCTCCAGATGCGGAAAGAGGGTGTGCCGTTCCGGCTGAGCCAGTCGATTCCGCTTATGGTGAACGGCGTCCTGTATCTGGGGTGGCCGTATAACCATGTCGCTGCGATCGAGCCAGAGACCGGCAGGATCCTGTGGAAATTTACGGGGAACACGAAAGTCCGCACGACACTCGGATCCATGCGAAGCCTGGCTTACTTTCCGGGTGACAGGCAGACGTCCCCACAGATTCTATTTGGTACTGAGGATGGCGAGCTTTATTCGCTCAACGCCAGGACCGGCAAACTCAATCCCGATTTCGGCAATGAAGGAATCGTCAACCTCAAGACGCCGGAAATTATGAACGGCTTTACGAATTTCCAGTATGGAATCACGTCGGCGCCGTTCATCTATAAGAATCTGGCGATCACCGGCGCCCACGTTGTGGACGAAACGGGATCCAAAGGGCCGGCGGGCGACGTGCGCGCCTGGGATGTGCACACCGGGAAACTCGTCTGGACCTTCCACACCGTGCCACGGCCCGGCGAGATGGGCCATGAGGTCTGGCTCGGTGACGCCTGGAAGAAAATGTCCGGAGCCAACGTGTGGAGCTTTTTCAGCGCGGATGCGGCTCGTGGAATTATCTACCTGCCGCTGGGCTCGGTCAACAACGACTACTACGGTGTGGATCGTCCGGGTCCGAATCTGTTCGCCAATTCCATCGTGGCGCTAGACGCGGAAACCGGGCGGATGAAGTGGTATTTCCAAGCCGTCCATCATGACCTCTGGGATTACGATATGCCGGTTCCGCCCATGCTCTTCGATGTGGTGCGGGACGGCAAAAGAATTCCCGCGGTCGGAGCGATGACAAAGAATACGCTGCTGTTCATGTTCGACCGTGTGACCGGAGAACCGGTCTACCCGATCGAGGAGCGTCCGGTTCCCAAGGGCGATGTTCCCGGCGAATGGTATTCGCCGACGCAACCTTTTCCTGTGAAGCCGCCGCCGTTGGTGCGGATGAGTTTCAAATATCCGGATGACCTTGCGCAGGTCACACCGGAACACACCGCGGCGTGCCGCGAGCTACTCGAAAACGCCGGCGGCGGCCGCAATCGCGGGCCCTTCACGCCCTATTCGGCGGAGGGAACGCTGAGTATGCCGGACATATTGGGCGGCGCAACGTGGAGCGGCGGCGCGTTTGACCCAACGCTCGGATACTACATTATTAATACGACGGACTCCGGCGCGTTGGGTATCATCCGGCAGCTGGATTCCGACCCCAATGCTCCTGCCGAATCCCCCCGGTTATTCGGACGTCCTGCAGCCAGAGTGAGTGCGAGAGACGGTGGTCCCCTGTCGGTGAAGGGTTGGCCGTGCTGGGCGCCGCCCTGGGGCAGGCTGACCGCGATCAATGTGAACACGGGCGATATCGCCTGGCAGATCCCGTTTGGAACGATGGAAGGAGTCCCTGCCGGGGTTAAGACTGGTAGTTCCAACCTGGGCGGTGGCCCGATGACGACGGCGGGAGGACTCACGTTTATCGGAGCCGCGCTGGACAGCATGTTCCGCGCCTTCGACACAAAGACGGGCGAAGAATTGTGGAGCGTGAAAACGGCGGAGGTGGCTCACGCCAATCGCATTTCCTATATGGGCAAGGATGGTAAGCAGTATATTGCCATTGCGGCAGGGTCCACGTTCCTCACGTACCGGCTGCCATGAAGAAAATGTATTGGCTGCTTCTGTTCGTTACGCTACCCGCGTATTCAGCAGATTTCGCCAAGTCCATCCAGCCATTCTTTGCCAGGAACTGTTACTCCTGCCACAACGCCAGACTAAAAACAGGCGGCTTGAATCTCGAGGCGTACATCAACGCCGCATCGATCGCCCAGGAGCCCGAAACGTTTGAAAAAATTCTGCAGAGGCTCAAAGCGGGTGAAATGCCGCCGAAAACCATGCCGCGTCCGGACGCAGAGGAACTGAAGCTCGCTACGGATGGAATTCGCGAAGGACTCGACCAGGCCTACCAGGCAGCGAAGCCGGCTTCACCGCGCGTCCTGGCCCGCCGGCTAAACCGGACCGAATATAACAATACGGTGCGCGACCTGTTGGGTATCGACAGCATGCCCGCGCGCGATTTCCCTCAGGAC
>QHOP01000025.1 GCA_003219345.1 Verrucomicrobiota bacterium | reverse complement strand
TGTGGAAAAGAGGAAAGGCGCGCGAAAGGAGGTGCTTGTCGAGGGCGAAATTGTGGACGCCGAAGACGGCAAGGCTCTTCCGTCGCGTGTTTACATTCGGGGGGCGGACGGCGCGTGGCACTTTCCCAAAACGGCATTTGCACGCGGGTCGGCGGTGCGTTACGAGCGGCGAAGCGGATTCAACACAAACACAGTCGAGATGCACACGACGCTCTCGGCGAATCCGTTCCGTGGCGAGCTTCTGCCCGGGCGATACACCTTTACCGTTGAGCATGGGAAGGAATTTTTTCCCGAAACACGCGAGGTAGTGGTTCAACGCGATATGGCGAAGGTCGAGTTCCGATTACGGCGCTGGGTCAATATGGCTGAGCTTGGGTGGTACTCCGGCGACACGCACGTGCATCGCGATCCGGGTGATTTGCCGAACGTGATGCCGGCCGAAGACGTGAACGTTGCCTTCCCGTTGGTCTATTGGACGACGGACGCCGACGTTCCACCCAGCCGGAGCAATCGCAATTTCAAAGGCGATTTCACCGCTGCGCCCGTGAATGTCGATGCAACGCACGTTTTTTATCCGCGGAACAGCGAATACGAAATTTTCACGACAGCCAAACGCCCGCACACCCTCGGCGCCCTGTTGGCGGTGAATCACCAGACAGTTTTCGATCTGCCGGCGTTGCCGATAAGCCCGATTGCCGAGCGGGCGCATGCGGAGGGTGCGCTGCTGGATCTGGAGAAGCACAACTGGCCGTGGTCGATGGCGCTGGTTCCGCTGGTTCGGCCCGATCTGTTCGAGCTGGCCAACAACCATCACTGGGAGACGGAATTTTCCATCACGAACTGGGCGGTGCCGGCGCCGGCCTGGATGAATATTGGAAGCGGCAGCGATAACGAGCGGCAATGGACCCTTTACGGGTTCCTGAACTACTACGCGCTGCTCGATTGCGGCTTTCGCCTGAGCCCCGCTGCCGGGACCGCAAACGGAGTGCACCCGGTGCCGTTGGGTTTCAGCCGCGTCTATGTGCATCTGCCCCGCGGCTTCAGTTACGCGGCGTGGGTCAACGGCCTGAAAGCAGGGCGCAGTTTCGTGACCACGGGTCCAATGCTCCTTGCCACTGTGAACGGCGAGGATGCCGGTTACCTCTTTAAAAGTCCGCTTGGAGCGAAAGACAAACATCGCTTCCATGTGGAAGGCGACGTTGTGAGCGCCGAACGTGTGCGCAAGATCGAGGTGATCGTAAATGGCGAGGTCGTTCGCACGACCAATTCAGTCGCCACGCTCACACGGACCGGCGCGCAGCGGTCTCACTTCGACGAACGAGTGGAGTTGATCGGTTCCGGCTGGATGGCGGTGCGCTGCTGGGAGGAACGCGAAAACGGCCGCTTTCGCTTCGCTCACACTGCTCCCTGGTTTGTGGACGCGGACGGAATGCCGCTGCGCCCGCGGCGTGAAGAGGCGGGGTTTCTGATGAAACGTGTCGAGGAGGAAATCGCCCGGAGTCGTGACGTGCTATCTTCCGAGGCGCTGGACGAGTATCGGCGATCATTGAGCCTGTACCGAGGCATTGCTGAAACAGCAAAATGAACCGCTCGCTTGACGAGCATCGCTTCAGGTTCAGCAGAGGGGATCAGTCCGTCAACATCCACACCATCGAGGCAATAGATCGGAGATGGATACACCCAATATCAGAGTCGCAATCGTCGAGCACTGACTCCGTGGCCCGGCCACATCACCGGCACTTGATGGCGAAGCCGCCACGCCTTGAACGCATGGATCAGGCCGGCGAGTTCGGTACTGGCGGCGCGCATTTCCCGCTGGTCGTCCGCAAAGCCCTCCGGCCTGTAATCGGGAATCGCATCGTCATCCTTGCGCACATAAGCCAGCACCCGCAGCAATCGCTCGCGCTCCGCCGGGCTGCCTTCGCGAAAGCTGCCGTCCGCAGTCGCCATGAGCAGCGCGGCAAACAGCCTGCAGTTTTGTTCGATAAAATGATGAGCGAGATCGCCGTCCTTCAACCTCTTCAGCTTCCCCAGAAAGTCGGAAGGCAAACGGCCTCGGGCGAGAGCGTCGCCCAACGGCTCCAATTCATGAGGAGTGATCCATTGTAAAAGAGTCGGCCGCGACACCAGTGTTTGGGCCGGAGAATGGACGCCGCCCGCGCCCACCTCACTCAGACCGCCTGTGTAGATTTCCATAGCGCGGTGACTTTAGCGCCGAACCAAAGGGCCGTGGATTACAAAGTGCCTCCGGATTTATCATCACCGAGTCATCCTGAGCCTGACTTATATCCTTACCGGTAAGCGGCGGCCTGAATGCCATAGAGTTCCGAGTAGTGCCCGCCCTTGGCCTTGAGCTCTTCGTGCGTGCCGACCTCAACGAGACGAGCGCCGTCCAGCACGACGATGAGGTCCGCCATGCGCACCGTCGAAAATCGATGGGACACCAGGATCGTAATGTGGCCGTCGCGGTTAGCCCTCGCCGCGGCGGCGTAGCGCTCGAACAGCGCATGTTCAGTCTCGGCGTCCAGCGCCGCCGTCGGTTCGTCGAGCACGAGCAGGAACGGGTCGTCGCGCATGAAACCGCGCGCAAGGGCGAGTTTTTGCCATTGGCCGAACGACACCTCCACACCCCCGGGCCAGGTCGAACCCAGTTGCGTGTCAAGGCCCGACGCCAGCCGTGACACGACGTCGTTGGCTCCGGCACGTTCGATGGCCGCGACGACGGCGCGCTCGTCATCCAGCCGGGGCACGTCGCCCAGCCCGACAGACTGGCGGGCGCGGAACTCAAATCGGAAAAAGTCCTGGAACGCACCCGCAAGACGGGCGCGCCACTCGTCCGCAGGCATCCGTGCAAGAGGCAGGTCGTCCACATGAATGGTACCGGAGGTGGGCTCGTACATTTTGGCGAGCAGCTTGACCAGGGTCGTCTTGCCGGCGCCGTTCTCGCCGACGATGGCGACCACCGAACCTGCAGGTAACGACACGGATATGTCGTCGAGGACCGACCGGGACGTGCCTGGATAGGCGAATGAGACGTGTTCGAGGCGGATTCCGTGGCGCAACACTTTGGGCACCGGGAGATCAGCCGACGCTGCCAAAGACCCCGCGTAATCCTCGAGCCAGGCGAGGCGCCTGGAGCCGTCCATCCAGAATCCCCGGAGGAATCCGATCTCGCCGACGGTAGCGCCGACGTACGCCGAGAGGCGCGCACCCGCGGCCAGCAACAGCAACACATCGCCGGGGGGTGCGCCGAGACCCGACGACACAAACACCACCGCGCCGACGTACGCGCCACCGAACACCGCCCACGCCAGGGTGTGCCAAAACGCGGACCCCCAACGAGCCGCCGACAGCGGCACGTACCCGCGTTCCCATGCCTCCCGGCGCCCGGCCAGCAGTCGAGCAGCGATGCCCATGACCCGGACTTCCTTGCCCGGCGGCGCCGTTGTCGCGGTCGTGAACAGGTGACGGGCCAGACGGTTGGCCTGAGCACCGCGCTCCCGCGCGGCGCGTTCGATCGCGGGTCTCCAGGTTGACGTGAGCACTGCGGGCAACGCGAACACGACCAGCAGCACGAGGGCGACATGGATCGATGCCAGCAACGCCACCGTCACGCCGAGGCGCAGCAACCAGCCGCAAGTGGCGAACACCGACATGTACATGTGATCGAGCACGAACACTTGATCGCGCAGCATGGCGAGCCGGTCGAGGTAATCGGGACGCTCGTGATGGGCGATGGTCACCAGCGATGCTTGCAGACGGGCGACGTGCGCTTCGAGCGCGATGGTGACCTTGTCGCGGAAGCGCCGTTGCACCCGGGTGCTGACCGTGCCGAGGAACCACGTTGCCGCGGCAGAAACGCCGAGACCGACTGCCGCCTCGCGCACCAGACCCGGTCGGTTCGCGAGCAGGCCCTGACCCAGCAGCTTGAGCCAAAGGGCCAGCAGCGCGTCGGGCAGCACCGCGAGTTGTGACAACACGAACGCGGCGAACATCAACCGGGGCTGGTGGCGGTAACCCAGCTTGCACAGGCGCCACATCGATGAGAACGCCGGTGGCAGGTCGTCGCCTGCCTTGCGCGCGGGACGCGGGCTGCCGGGTTCAGGTGAGGACGTCATAGATTGCTCCTTCGTCTTCCGGAGCCGTGAATCGTTTTGCCTGCAGGTCAAACATGGTGCGATACCGGCCGCCCTTCGCCATCAACTCATCGTGTGTGCCCAACTCAACCACACGGCCATGCTCGAGCACACAGATGCGGTCGGCGTGTCGGACAGTGGAAAAGCGATGAGAAATGAGGATGGTTGTGCAATGGCGGGTGGCGGAAAGGATGCGATCGAAGATTTCCGCTTCGCCGCGCACGTCGAGCTGTGCGGTCGGCTCGTCGAGCAGCACCACGCCGGCCCCGAGCCCCACCGCGCACAGCGCGCGAGCGAGAGCGACGCGTTGCCACTGACCGCCAGAGAGGTCGGTGCCGCCCTCGTATCCGCGGGCCAGGACCGTGTCGAGATTGGCGAGGTTGGCCGCTCCGGCAGATTCGAGCGCCGCGCGCACGACTTCATCCGGCGCGCCAGCCGGCGCCACGTTGTCGCGCAGAGCCAGTTCGAAGCGGGTAAAATCCTGGAACACGGCGGCCACACGATTGCGCCACGACTCCAGCGAGAGCTCGCGCAGGTCCACGCCATCGACCTCAATCGCACCCGACTGTGGGTCGTATAACCGGCAGAGCAGCTTCGCGAGCGTGGTCTTGCCGGCGCCGTTCTGCCCGACAATGGCGAGCGACGACCCGGCTGGAATGGTGAGATCGAAGTGATCGAGCACAATCTGGCCGCCCGGGTATGCAAAGGTGAGATCGCGGAAGTGTATTTCGCGCGCCGGCATTCCTGTGGCCGGGCGAGTGCCTGAGGACAGCGCGCCCACGGGGGCCATCGCCTGCTCGAGGCGCAGCACCGCGGCCACAGGCGCGGAAGATCCGTCAAGCGCCCAATTGAGTCCGCCAAACGCAATCATCGAAGCGCCGACCGCGCTCTGAGCGAACACAACGGCCTCCCCGAGGCTAAGGCTCCCGTTCGCCGCGCCTGCGGCGAGCGACCAGAACAAGAGGACATTGGTGCCGACCACAATCAGCAGGCTCCAGAGCAAGGGCTTCTCACGGAGCCGGGTCGCTTCGTACTGCAGGGTGTGCAGGCGAGTGCGGCGCTGGATAAAGCGGTCGATGATCCAGCCGGCGAGGCCGAACAGGCGGAGCTCCTTGGCGGGCGCCGGATCGACGGCCAGGCGATACGCATAGTCCGCGTCGCGCTGCGCGCCCCGCACCTCGTCCGTGTTGCGGTCACGCCAGACGGCGCTCTCACGCAGCAGCCAGTGCGTGGCGAGCCACGCGCCGCCGAGCAGGAGCGGCGCCCACCACGCGTAGGCGAAGAGCACTGCGGCGCACGCGAGCCCGCCGATCATCTGGACCAGTCCGCCGGCGATGAAATCCATGGAGATGGAAAGCGGCGGACCGGTCATGCCAAGGTCGAAATCGCGCGCGACGGTGAGGTCGGTGGCGAGGTTCGGATCTTCAAGGTGAGCCATGCCCGGAGGGCGGATGCAGGCTTCGGTGAGCCGGTCGTACAGCCACGAGGCGGTGCGCTCCCCGAGGTTGGCGCCGATCGCCTGATGGATTGGGCCGAGCACTTGAAGCAGGACGAACACGGCGCCAACCAACGTGAGCGGGCCGGATAGACCGCCTCCGCGTCGGACTGCGGCAACGAGGACACCCATGGCGATGGCGAACACCGCGGGCAGCACACCACGCAAGAGGAGCGCGATCCACCACGCCACGGCGAGGCGGTAGTCAGCCTTCGGCAGGACGCCAAAGAACTTCCATTCGTTGCGCTGACGCAGACGCCGAAA
>QHOP01000024.1 GCA_003219345.1 Verrucomicrobiota bacterium | reverse complement strand
CGTCCGCGCCGCCTGAAATCGCCGCACGCCGCCACGATGCGTTCGGCCCTCGAAATCAATTTCACTGAACTCGAAGAAGGCGACTACGTGGTCCATATCCAGCACGGCATCGGGCGTTATCTCGGCTTGAAAATTCTGCCAGTCGGAGCCGGACGAAAGGAGAACGCGTCCAGCGGCGCGAGTCCACAGGCTGAAACTGAATCCGGCCAGGAATGCCTGGTGATCGAATACGCGCCCGCCGATCCCGATCAGCCGCCGCCCAAACTCTACGTGCCGGTCACAGAGGCGCATCTCGTCAGCAAATACGTCGGCGCGGGCAAGGCGCGTCCGCCGCTGAACGCCCTCGGCGGAACCCGCTGGGCCAAAACGAAAGCGCAGGCGGAAAAGGCGGTCCGCGATCTGGCGGGCGAGTTGCTTTCGATCCAGGCGGCGCGCGAATCCCAGCCCGGCCACGCCTTCGCGCCCGACACACCATGGCAGCGCGAGTTTGAAGGCGCCTTCATCTACGAGGAAACGCCCGACCAGATGCGCGCCATCCTCGAAACGAAGAGTGACATGGAAAAACCAAAGCCGATGGACCGTCTGATTTGCGGCGATGTCGGCTTTGGCAAAACCGAAGTGGCCATCCGCGCGGCTTTCAAAGCGGTGATGGACGGCAGGCAAGTGGCCGTGCTGGTGCCCACGACGGTGCTCGCGCAGCAACATTTCAATACCTTCCGCGAGCGGATGGCGGATTATCCCGCGCGCATCGAATTGCTCTCCCGCTTTCGCACACGGCGCCAGCAGGAGCGTGTGAGCAAGGACCTCGCTGCCGGCGCCGTGGATATCGTCATCGGGACCCATCGGCTCGTGCAGGACGACGTTCGCTTCAAGGACCTCGGGTTGGTCATCATCGATGAGGAGCAGCGTTTCGGCGTGATGCAGAAGGAGAAATTCAAGCAACTGCGCAAGCTGGTGGACGTGCTTACGTTGAGCGCGACGCCCATTCCACGCACGCTTTACCTGGCGCTCACCGGCGCCCGCGACATGAGCACGATCGAAACGCCGCCGCAGGATCGGCTGCCGGTCGAGACCATAGTCACGCATTACGACGAGCGAATCATCCGCGACGCCATTCAGCGCGAATTGAATCGCGGCGGCCAGGTGTTTTTCCTGCACAACCGGGTCATGACCATCGATACGGTGGCGCAGAAGCTCAAAGCTCTGATTCCCCATGCGCGCATTGTCGTCGGTCACGGCCAGATGCACAGTGATGATCTGGAGGAAGTAATGACCCGGTTCGTCAACGGCCAGGCCGATGTGCTGCTCTCGACAACAATTATCGAAAGCGGCCTCGATATTCCAAACGCAAACACCATTCTGATCGATCGCGCCGACCGATTTGGCTTGAGCGATCTTTACCAACTGCGCGGTCGCGTCGGCCGTTACAAGCATCAGGCCTACGCTTATCTGCTGCTGCCGCGCCATGCCGGTTTGCTCGCCGACGCGCGGAAACGGATCAGCGCCATCAAGCAATACTCGACGCTGGGCAGCGGCTTCAAAATCGCCATGCGCGACCTCGAAATTCGCGGCGCCGGCAACCTGCTCGGCCCGGAGCAAAGCGGCCATATCCTGGCAGTCGGCTTCGAGCTTTACTGCCAGTTGCTCAAACAGAGCATCGCCGTGCTCAAGGGTGAACACGTGAAGCCCCGGCTGGAAGTGCAAGTCCGGTTGGATTTTCTGGCAATGGGTCCGGCAGCCGATCACTCCGTTGTCAGCGGACAGTTGCCAGTTGTCGGAGCGACGGACAACGGACGACAAACAAAGAACAAAGCCAGCGCTTACATCCCGTTCAAATACATTTCAGACCCACGCCAGCGCATTGACATTTATCGCAAGCTCGCCCAATCGACAGACAACCAGGCGTTGCAGGCTTTGCGCGACGAACTGCGCGACCGCTTCGGCTCCCTGCCGCCGCCGATGGAATTTGTGTTGCGAGTCGCGGAACTGAAGGTCCTGTGCAGCGACCGCGGCGTGACGGCGATGGAAACCAGGGAAGACAAGCTGATGCTGACGCGCAACAACGACTATATCACGCTCGCCGGGAAATTCCCGCGCCTGACAAAGAAGGAGGCAAAGACGCGGCTGGACGAAATCAAAAAATTGCTCCTGGCGCTGTAACTTCAAATCTCCGTCTTCCCCCGAAAAGGAATTCGATGCTTGCAATCAGGCTTCTCTTGGCTATTTTCCCCAGTCCGCTGCTTTCGGATCGAGAGCGGTTGCGAACGAAAAACGGTTACATTTATGCCAGCAGCAAACGACTTACGGAAGGGGATGGCGATCCTTTACAATGGCGACATCGCCGTCGTCCTCGATACCCAACATCGCACGCCGGGCAACTTGCGCGCCTTCGTCCAGGCCAGCATCCGCAGCCTCAAGTCCGGCAAATCGTCGGACGTGCGGTTCAGCTCCACGGAAAAAGTGGAAGTGGTGCCGATGACCACGCGGAAGATGGAGTTCAGCTATAAGGACGGCGACGACTTTGTTTTTTCCGATCCGGAGACATTCGAAACCGTGACGCTGCCGCCGGAACTGGTGGGTGACGCGCGGAATTATCTGGTGGAAAACGCCCCCATCACGATGACTTTTGTTGAAGATAAAGCCGTATCGGTTGAGCTGCCGGCCAGCGTCGTGTTGAGGGTGACCGACGCGCCGGAGGGAATTCGCGGTGATTCCGCGAACAACGTGCAGAAACCGGTGAAGCTGGAGACCGGCATTTCGATTCAGGTGCCGCTTTTCATCAAGGCAGGGGAGAAGGTCAAAATCGACACGCGTACGGGAAAATACATGGAACGGGCCTGAGGCCAGTTCCAAATTTCGAGGTTATAGAGATCCAGATTGAAAGCTCGCTTTGCGCGGGCTTTTTTTATTCCGTCGTTTCGAGCGCCGGACGGAAGTGGTATTTTCTTGCGAGGTCAAGAGCAGCTTTAAGCGGCTTGAGGCCGCCCGTGCAAGTCGGGTCCGAAAGCGAGGCCGCTGCGACACAAACGCCCGTTTCCAGGCAACGTCGCAAATCCAACCCTTCGTGCAGCCCTAAAAGCACCCCGGCACAAAACGCGTCCCCGGCCCCGGCCGTGCCCGTGATGTATTTGGCAGGAAGATTAAGCGAGGATTGCCAGTAATCGTCACCTTTGCGCGTGCGGGCAAAGGCGCCTTCCGGAAAATGGATAACCACCAACTCATGCACACCCATCTGCAGGAGCGCGCCGGCGGCATGCCGCAGGGCCGCGGTGTCCAGCCGCCCGTCCGGCTGGCGGACCCTGAAGCCTGTCGTTTTCCCCGCTTCGATTTCGTTCACAACGCAGTAGTCAACGTGCTTGAGGGCCGGCGCGACGATGTGCGCATAACGGTCGCTGTCTTCGCTGACCACATCCAGGCTGGTTTTAAGTCCGGCTTCCCGGGCAGCGGCGAGCAGCGCGGCAGCCCTGGTGCCGAACTTTTTGTCGGACGCATCGAGCCCGTCGAGCAATAACAGGTAGCCGAGATGAAAAATCCGTGCTTTGACTTTGGTGAAGTCCAGGTCGTCGCCGTCCCACAGAGCGTTGGCGCCCCGGTGGTGGAAAAAGGTGCGACGGCCGCCGTTTGTCTCAGTCATGACATCGGTGTATGAAGTCGGCGCTTCGGCGGTGGCGCGCAGAAATCGCGCGTCGATCTTGTATTTTCGGCAATCCGCCAGAATCAGTTCGCCCAGAGCGTCTTTGCCGACCAGACCGGCGGCGAAAAGAGGAAAAGAGACGCCCAATTTGGCGAGATCAACCAGGACGTTGTAGGGGGCGCCGCCGGTCCCCTGCGCCTGCCTGCGAATGTTGGCAAGCTGTTCCGGCTGCGGATAGACATCAATCAACTTGACCTGGTCAATGATCCAGTTGCCACCGGCGAGGATACCACGGCGAGCCGAGGCAGGTTTGCTTTTCATGATGTGCTTGAATTGAGCGTCCGCCGGGTACCGGACTTACGCGAGTCTAATGGAAAATCCGATCCTTGTCTTTAATGAATTCCGTCCCCTCAGGCAAGCCGTTTGCAACCGAACATGTCTCCTTAAATCACAAAATCGACAGGATTGGCATGAAGCTCTTGTAGTTCGCGGGCACGCTCGCAGAGGTCGGCCACGGTCAATTTTTCGACAATGGCCACCACGGCATCGCGCGCCTGTTTCATCACACTGCGAATGGCGCACCGGGCTTCATCAGGGCAGGAACATTTTTCGTAGAAGCATTCGCTGACGCAACTCACCGGCGCCAACGCGCCTTCGATGTGGCGGATCACGCTGGCGAGCGAAATGTCCGCCGGCGGACGCGCCAGCCGGTAGCCCCCCGCGACGCCACGTTTGCTTTCAACCACACCCGCCGACTTCAGGTCATTGAGGATCTGCTCCAGGAATCGCTTCGGAATGTTCTGATGTTGAGAAATGGTTTGAATTCGCAGGACTGACTGTTTGTAGTTCAGTCCCAGCACCAGCAGGGCGCGCAATGCGTATTCACCGCGCAGAGATAACTTCATGCGCCGACGATAGAATCTACATAAAAACTATCAAGAATTACTTCATTTCATTTGATATGATCCATAAATACCAATAAATACAGGGATAAAATAATTCATCAAAATGTCTATTGACTCAGTGTAGATTTAACTTATTATCGTTCTGAATTTGAAATTCGTGAGACA
>QHOP01000023.1 GCA_003219345.1 Verrucomicrobiota bacterium | reverse complement strand
CGTGGCGTCGTAGAGGTGCCAAAGCTTTTGCTCATACCAGGACGGTTTCAGAGATTCGTTCTGGAACACTTTGAGAAAATCCGCGGTCTCGGAAAATCCCGCGCCCGGCGCGGCCGCCGCCCACAAGCCCGCGTAATGAGTGGCGAAGTCCCAGCAGGCCGCGCCGCCCATCGAAAACCCGCGCACCACGAGCCGGTTCTCGTCAATCGGGTATCGCCTCCGCACGCTCTCCAACGCCTCGGACAAATCCACTTCGCCGGCGAACCGGTTCGCATTGCAGTAACGGCCATAGAGGTGAAGGACGAAGGTGTTGGGTGGAGTGAATTCGCCGGGGGACTTTAGTCGATCATAGATAAACGCAAACTCGGACAATTGCTCGCCGCGACCGTGAAACCAGAAATCGAGCCGAAACTTCTGCGCGCTCGCCGGTTGATACGATGCCGGCACAATCAACCCATACGGCTGCACGGAGCCGTCGATCCTCGACAGATAGCCACGCACGACCAGGCCCGTCGCATTCATCCACGGCGCGACGCCTTGTTGGAGGGCTTTGGCTCGATCCTGGCCAAGAATGAGCATAGCGCGGGCAAATTGCACCTCGTTCGATTTGTAAAACTCGTCGTAACGCAGTGCCCAATCGACCGCCTTGTGATAAATCTGCACGTCCGGCAGCAAGTCGAGCAGCGCCGGCTTGCCTTTCAATTCGACGCCCAACGACTCGATCTGGGCGCCAAGTTCGGCGGCGCCCCTTTCCAGTTCGACGCGATCGGCGTCGGGAATTTTTATCCCGGGCGGCGGAATGCGACGGACTTTGTCCGGAAGATTGTCGGAAGGACCGTCCGCGCGTATGAGCAGAGCAAAGAAAATCGGCGCGACAAAAATGGGTAAACGCATGGCAACCGTGTGACGAAAATCGCGGAGCGTGGCAAGAGGAATCTCTGTTCGGCGGGGCGAGCCGTGGTGTCCCTAACGCTTCTTTACTATGACACCGACCAAGCTGGAAACAGCAGCGCCCCTCACCCTGCCCTCTCCCCATCGGATGGGGAGAGGGTGGCCGAAGGCCGGGTGAGGGGAAAGCGGAACGTTGTATGGGTATTTCCGTGACATGGGACTGGCGTCCTCGCGAGCCCTGATCGAATGAAATCCGAATGTCAAATGACGAAAGAAACCCGAATCTCGAAATCCAATGGCATAAGCCCGCCGCCATGATAGCCGATTTGGCATTTGGACTTCGGCATTCGTTCGATATTCGTCATTCGGACTTCGTCATTCTTCGGCATCTCCTCGCGTCCGCTCCTGTTTCCCACTGTTGGCGCCGCAGCCTTGGCTTCGGCTTCCGGCTCCAGCGCCGAACGCAGCGCGCCCTGCACCAATTCGGCGCAGTGAATCTTCATCGGCGGCAGCGGACCAAGTTCGCCAGCCAGTTCATTCGTCTTTAATGAGAGCGCTTCCTCAGCCGTCTTCCCTTTGATCAACTCGGTCGCCAGGCTTGCGACCGCGATGGCCGTCTCGCAGCCGAACGATTGGAAGGTCGCCTTGTCGATGACTTTCTTCCCGCGGTCTTCCTTGTATTTGATCCACATCCGCAGCATCTCACCGCACTCAGAGTTGCCAACTGTGCCCACTGCATCCGCATTCGGCAGTTCGCCTACGTTCTGCGGATTCGCCATCGCTTCGCGAATTCTCTTTTCCAAATCGTCGTTCATTGCAGATTTTCGATTTACGATATACGATTTACGAGTCCGGCTCCACATTTACGCACAGTTCGTAAATCGTAAATCGCATCTCGTAAATTCAATCAAATCATGGTCAAAAGTCGCGCTAGACCAGCCGGTAGCGTCTCATGCCCCTGTCCACTTCCTGCGACCACGCATCAATACCGCCGCGCAGACAACGCACCTCCATCAGGCCATGTCCCATGAAATACGCCGCCGCGTCCAGACCTTGCTTGCCCTGATGATCAATGATGACCAGCGGCCGCGTGTTTGTGCCCTCAGCCATGATCTCCTGCGTCAAGGGTTGTGACATCAAAACCGATCCTCCAATATGCACCGCTTCAAATTCTTCGCGCGACCGCACGTCGAGCAAGCGGATTGATTTGTCGCGTTTCAACCATTCAGCCAGTTCTTTGGGCTCAATCAAAATCTTCGCATCTTGTTCGTGGCTGGTCCTGATGTGCTCCAAAACCTCGTCGACGTTCAGCCCTCCGTTGCGCTCGCAAACCTGCTCCAGCGTCTCGGTCGGTTGAAAACCGCACTGACTGCATCCACCGATATGATAGCGTCGAAACAGCGCCCGTTGCGCTCCCGGATACGCCCCGAGCACTTCCCGCATCGTCGATTGTCGCTTGATGGTCTGTGTCGTTGTCATTCCCGCTTAAGGTAGGGTCGGCCCGACGGGCCGACCGGACGCCGCAGCGCGTCGTCCCTACCAAAATACATTCGTGTTAATTCGTTTCCATTCGTGGTTCGATTCACTCCGCAAAAAACTTCTGTATCTCGCGCACCACTTCCACAAAGCGATCCACCTCGGCCTTCGTGTTGTAAAAATAAAAACTCGACCGCGCCGTTGATTCGATCCCCAGTTTTCGCATGAGCGGCTGGGTGCAATGATGCCCCCCGCGCAGCGCCACACCGCGCTGGTCGGCCACCGTCACCACGTCGTGCGCATGAACGTCCTTCAACAAAAAGCTCACCACCCCCGCGCGCCCGGTCTTAGGCCCGAACAGCCGGATATTGTTCAAGCGGGCCAATTGTTCGTAAGCGTATCCTGCCAGTTCCTGGTCGTGTTTGAAAATGTTGTCCCGCCCGATGCCGTCGAGATAATCCATCGCCGCGTGCAGTCCAATCGGCCCGGAAATGTCCGGCGTGCCGGCCTCGAACCTGTGCGGGGCGTGTTTGTACGTCGTCTTGAAGAAATCGACGCTCAGGATCATCTCCCCGCCACCCTGCCACGGCGGCATGGCTTCGAGCAACTCCTGCCGTCCATACAACACGCCGATGCCGGTCGGTCCGCAGATTTTATGACCCGAGAAAGCAAGAAAATCACAGCCGATCTGCCGCGCGTCCAGCGGGCAATGCCCGGCGCTCTGAGCCGCATCCACGAGCGTGACGATACCCAGTTTGCGCGCCCGTTCGCAAAGTTCGGCCACTGGATTCACCGTCCCAAGCGAGTTCGAAATGTGCACCATCGCGAACAGTTTGACCTCCTTCGTCAAAAGCGAATCGAGCTTGCTCAAGTCGAGCAACCCTTCGTCGCCGGTCACCGGCAGATAAACCAGCTTTGCCCCGGTTCGCTCCGCCAGCAGTTGCCACGGCACCAGGTTGCTGTGATGCTCCATCTCCGTCAGCAGGATTTTGTCGCCCGGCTCCAGGTTCTTGCCGCCCCACGAGGCGGCCACGAGGTTGATACTTTCGGTCGTGCCGCGCGTGAACACGATTTCGTCGGCGCTCCGGGCGTTGATGAACTTTGAAGCTCGGGCACGGGCCGCTTCATAGCCCGCCGTCGCGCGATTGCTCAACTCGTGAATACCGCGATGCACGTTCGCGTTGTCGCGTTCGTAGTAATTCCGCACCGCATCGATCACCACGCGCGGTTTCTGGCTCGTGGCCGCGTTGTCGAAGTAAATCAGCGGATGCCCATGGACCTTCTGCTGCAGAATCGGAAAATCCGAGCGCAACGATTCCCAATCGATCATTTTCTTCTGCCGGGCTGGAATGGTCGTTTCAGTAATCATTTCTTCACTGCGTTGCAGCCGACGTAAGGAGGGTCTGACTAATGACGAGAACCGAATTCCAAACGCCGAAGGAATGCCGAAATCCGAATATCGAACAGGTCACGACCGCATTCCATTCGCTTGTTCGGATTTCAAGATTTCGGGTTTCTTTCGTCATTTGACATTCGTCATTCGGATTTCAATTCCACTTTAACATCATTTCCCTCGACCACCACTTTGTAACTTTTCACGCCTTCAAACGCCGGCGGCGCGAGAACGTCGCCGGTTTTTAAATCAAAATCCGCTTCGTGCCACGGACAGGTCACCTTGCAGTCGTTGACCTGCCCTTCGGACAAGGGTCCGCCTGCATGTGGACAGGTGTCATCGATGGCGTAAAACGTCCCGTCCACGTTGAACACCGCGATGCGGTTGCCTTCGACGTCGACCGCCGTCGCTTTGCCAGGCGTCAGGTCTTTCGTATGCGCCACTTTCACGAGTTTGGACATACCAGTTCTCTTTCAAAAATGGGACAGGCTTCCAGCCTGTCAGAGTCAGGCGAGACGCCTGACCTACTCTACATCAATCCTAGTTGCAACTTCGCCGCCTCGGTCATCATGCCCTGGTTCCACGGCGGGTCCCAAACCAACTCGACATTCGCTTCATCGATTTCCTCGACTGACAGCAGTTTGTTCTGCACGTCCTGCGCCAGCACGGGTCCCATCCCGCAGCCGGGCGCGGTCAACGTCATCTTCACGTCTGCCTTGTAGCTCTTGCCCTCGCCGATGGGCGCGACTTGGCAATCGTAAATCAATCCGAGGTCAACGATGTTGACCGGGATTTCCGGGTCGTAACAGGTCTTAAGCTGGTCCCAAACTTCCTTTTCCAACTCTTCCTTCGTGCGCGGCTGGCCGGTGGCGCTGGTCGGCTTTGCCGCGGTCTCCACGCCCAGCGCGTCGGCGTCCTTGCCATCGATGCGGAACATGTTGCCGTTGACGACGACGCTATAGGTGCCGCCGAGTGACTGCGTGATGTAAGCCTGCTCGCCCTTTTGCAATGTGACCTTCGTGCCCACCGGCACGACCGAAGCCTCAACGTCGCGGGTCAAAGTGACTGATTCGTTCGTGTGCATAGCAAAGTTTCTATTCTACCGATTCAACGATTTAACGGTCCAACGATTTAACGATTCAACGCTTTAAAGGATTTGTCACGTATCCTCCTTCTCCGTCGTCACCGGTTCCTGCCGGCCCTCCACCGCCGCCACGACCGCATGCCACGGCAGGATCGCGCACTTCACGCGGGCAGGGAACTTGTGCACGCCCGCAAACACCGCCAGCTTGCCGATCTCGCCGTCATTCACTTTGCCGGTCGTCACCATGTCGTGGACTTTATCGAACAACGCCTTCACTTCAGTTTTCGTTTTCCCTTTCAACGTGTCGGTCAGGATTGACGCCGACGCCTTTGAAATCGCGCAACCGGCGCCTTGAAAGCCGATGTCTTTGATCACGTCGCCGTCCATCACCGCGTAGATGGTGTAATGGTCGCCGCAGAGCGGGTTGTGGCCTTGCGCGGTGCGATTGGCATTTTCCAACTTGTGGAAATTGCGCGGACTTTTGCTGTGGTCCAGAATGACCTGTTGATAAAGGTCTGTCAGATCGTCAAACATGCTCTAAAATCCGAAACCCGAAATCCAAAATCCGAAGGAAGCCCAAAGGCCGAAGCCCGAAACAACGACAATCCGCAATCCTCCGTGCAACACTTCGCATTTCGGGCTTCAGAATTAGGATTTCTTTCGGATTTCGTCATTCGGATTTCGGACTTTGCGCTAACGTTTCTCCGCCACATGCGGGTTTGCTTCAAGCCTCTCCCAAACCAGCTTGTCCAATTCCTCGCGCGCCGCCTCGCATTTCACACGCTCGATGATCTCCCCGGCGAAGGCGTGGATCAACATTTGCCTTGCCGTCTCCAATCCGATGCCCCGGCTGCGCAGATAATAAATGGCATCGTCGTCCAACTGACCGACGGTCGCGCCGTGCGTGCATTTCACGTCGTCGGCGTAAATCTCCAGTTGCGGCTTGGTATCGACGGTCGCTTCATCGCTCAGCAGGATGTTTTTGTTCGTCTGCTTCGCGTCGGTTTTCTGCGCTGCTTGCTGCACCAGGATACGCCCGTGGAAGACGCCTTTCGATTTGCCTTCGAGAATGCCGTTGAAATATTCGTGGCTCGCGCAATGCGGCCGGGCATGCTCGACAATCATGTGGTGATCCGCGAGCTGTTCGCCTTTCGTCAGATAAAGCCCGTTAAGGATGCACTCCAGGTCTTCACCCGCGAGATTCACGTGAATGTTGTTCCGCGACAGCCGCGCCCCGAGCGCGAACGAGTGCGCATTCACCCGGCTGTGCCGCCCGAATTGGCCGTGCACCGTCGCGATGTGAAACGCCTCGCGGCTCTCGTCCTGAAACTTGACGTGTTCAACAACCGCGTCGTCGCCAACGAGCAATTCCGTGACAGCGTTTGTGAAATACGCCGCGTCCACCGCGCAGACGTAGCTTTCGATGACCGTCAATCGACTTTGTTTCTCCGCGATAATCAGATTGCGCGGATGCGTCGTGGCTCCGGTCTCTTTGACTGTCGAGATAAAGAGCAGTTGAATCGGCTCGTTCACGGCGACGCCGGCGGGCACGTGGATGAATGCGCCGTCCTGAAAGAACGCCGTATTGAGCGAAGCGAATGCATTCTTTTCGGTGCCGACGTAACGGCCCAAATGCTTCTCCAGAAATGCTGAATCGGCAACAAGCGCCGTGGCAAGGCTGCCGAGCTTCACACCCTTGGCCAACGAGGAGATCGTCGAAACTTCCTTCGCGAAGCGGCCATCCACGAAGACCAGGCGCGGGCCGTTGAGGTCTGCGAAGGTGAACTTGCCCGGCGTCTTTGCCGCAACGCCATCCGCGTTCGCTCCGAACACGGGCTTGAACGGCAGCTTCGCGATAGGGGCGACATTCGTGAAGCGCCAGTCCTCGTCCTTCAGTGTGGGAAAGCCGAGTTCGGCAAAG
>QHOP01000632.1 GCA_003219345.1 Verrucomicrobiota bacterium | reverse complement strand
CGAGTTATGCCGTTTCGTGTTGAGGCGGATTTCCAAACGAAGCCAACGGCTCACCGTCCGGCAACGGAAGCCTCTCGCCGCGCCGCAATCGTTGCATCTGTTTCAACTGATTCAGAGCACGGAACAAGCGGTTCTCAATCGCTGTTTCGTAGCGGGCGAAAGTGTTGGCCAGGGAGTCCGCAGCGGGCGAGGACTTAACGCTCCACGTCCGCGAAAGGTTAATGGTGTGGTTGTTGGAATTAAAGTGCTGCGTCCAAAAGTTCGGAAGCCCTAATAACACGGCCCATCGTCAGCGTTCTCTCTCGCGCGCGCGTGAACCTCAATTGTGTCCATTCGCCAGGGTGCGCGCGCGCGCGCGAAGCCTATATTCTGTCATCCGCGACGGGCTTTGCCTCGCGCGCACGCACGCGCGAGCAACATATCTTGCATCAATAGCCGCTCAGGATGTCGCTCAGCGGATCGTCGTTTTCGCACTCCGGCAAATGGTTCAACAGCAGTTTTGCCGCTCCCACGTTGCCCGCTTTCGCGCTAGCAATCAGCTTTTGGGCGATGGCGTCTGCGTCGGACCTCGATAGCGCACGCTTGAGCGCGGCCTTCAACGACGCGCAACCTTTGCGCCTGCCGCCAGGATTGCCGCTGACGCCCTTCGGCCACGGCCTGCCGGGCGGCTTGCTGTTTTGCTGCTGCTCTTGAGCGTTCACAGACTTGGAAAGAATATCAGAGCTGCGGTCCGCCGTCATCGTCGAGCGCGTCCGCGTCGTCAAGCCGGGCTTTTGCCAGTTTCGAGCCGACGCGACGAAAAATTTCGCGCCAGGATCGTCTCAGAGCAACTTTCACGAGGGGGGTCCGCTATGTTGACACGGGTGAAATTCATCTCTCATGCCACGCTCGCACAAAATCACAGAGCGACTCCCGCTCCATCTCTTCGGTTCGTTTCATCGCCTGCCACTGCCGCCTGTCGATGTGTTGCGTTATGCTATCCTCGACCAAGCGCCTGATTTCCGCCGGCGGCATCGTGTCCAACTCGACGCACTCCCCGCCGCGCCACTTCTTCGCGCGTGAGTCGGAAGTCTTCACCGGGCGTGTCGGCAGGCGCAACCGCTGAATTTGTTCGCGCGTCACGGCGAGTCGAATGAACTGAACGTCAACCTTGAAGTCGTCACGCAAGGCGCGCTTGAACGTGTTGGCCGCGCCGTAGAGGCTGGACAGGCTGGCGAAGCCGCGGCAGACGAAGACGGGAACGCCCCAACTGTTGGCGGTCCCGGCGACGATTCCGGCAATGGCGTCCTTCTCAACCCAGACTTCGATATAGAACGGCTGCGTTGCCCAAAGATTCCGCCGGTAGTTCTCAACGGTGTTTTTCAAGGCATCCTCCACGCCCTCGAAAGTTGGTTGCCGAATATGCCAGCGGGTATTGTCCGCAAACGCGCTCCACGCAATCTCTTCCAAGCGCCTCCACCTCGACAGATGCGCGCACAGGCTTTTGTAAGCCTTCTCGATCTTCTCAATAAGACGCTGCCCGACAAGCCGATAGAACAAGTGTCGAATGGTAATTTGCCCGTCCTCTCCTCGGAGGATGCCTTGAATGGCGGCGAGCAGCTCGGACATCTGCTCCCTCGTCCGCCGTTTTGTTGGACTAGTCTCGTAAACCTTTGTCTGGCGCGCGCCCATTCAATCCGGCCACGGCTTCAGGGCCGCCGCGGACGCCAGCAGAGTAAAAACGCGGCCCGCTCCGCCGCGTCACGGTTAAGCCCGCCGTCAAACTCCATGATGGCCGCTCGCTCCTCCACGTCGTAGCGGTCTTTCTCTGGCAGCATCGCCAGGGCGTCAGCGAAGCCCGCTGGCTTGACGGCACTTCCCCACCCCTTGCCGCGCCTGCAATCGCCTGCCGTGCGGCGTCTGGCGAAGTCTGCGGCCCGTTCCCGCGCCGTTGGCGAGGGCAGCCTTCCACAACCACGCGGGCCAATCCGCAAAGCTGGTCGCGCAGAAGCTCTAAGTCCGCGTCGGATTCGGGACTTTCGGTTCCCAAGATTTCACGGCACCTCGGCAAGGAAAGCACGCCGGCAATCTAGTGAGCCGCTTTGCTATAGTTTCAGTGAGTAGGATTCAGCGGAATCTCTGGAAGAGTCAGCGGCAGCAGTGCAAGAGCGAGCGAAAGCGGGCCGCATGGCTGCGATTTCCGTCAGAGCCGAAGCGAAGGGCAGCGGCTAATCGCTTTCAGGGCTGTCAAGCGGACTTCTTTGACTTTTTAGCTGCGGCCCGTGCTTGGTCGCTCCGCTGTCTTGCCCACCAAGCAAAATAGCCCTTCGCGCAATGACCCCATCGGTATTGATCTTGGAAACCGCACGCGTATTCCTCCAACTGCTCAGCAACTCTCTTTTCGAGGTTCTCTTGCTGCAAAGCAGCGCCGATTTCTTGCTCCGTCATGCCCGCCCACTGCGGATTCTCCCGCTCCTCCGGCTTCATTTGCTCAAAGATTTTTTTTCCGGCCCACTCCGCCCACACCGGATAATCTTCGATCTTGTCGAACACGCAGGATCGTTTTACTCGGTCGCGCAAAAAGTCTCGGAATCGTTTCGTCGCGTCGGCTGGTGTCTTGGCGCGCACGATGAGTCGTAGAAAATCATCGAACGATGCGGGAAATTTCTCAGGGTGCGGAATATCTGCAAACATCGAGGCTTCGCGCGTGTAAGCGTCTTGAAGTTTCATCGCGTGCTCCAACCTCGCGCACGCTTCGTCATACAGCTCGGCTGCGTAGGCGATAGCCTCGCGCGGCTTCAAACTTCCGCCTCTGGCCACGTTTGCGGCAATGAGGGCGAG
>QHOP01000022.1 GCA_003219345.1 Verrucomicrobiota bacterium | reverse complement strand
ACCTTTGGCAAAAAAATCGGGCTGAAGGTATTTGATGTTCTCGATGGGCGTCGGATGCTCATCCACGATCACATAATCCACCACTTCGAGCGCCGCCAGATTCATGGCTCGCAAATCCTGAGGCACGAAAGGGCGAAAGTTGGCCTTGTTGATGTGGGAATCGGAAGTCAGACTCGCCACCAGAACATCCGCTTTGCTCTTGGCATACATCAAATGACGAATGTGGCCGGGATGCACGAGGTCGAACGTCCCATGGCACATGATAACGCTCCTGGCGCGTGGCCGGGGACCGATGGCGGCGCGCAGTTCATCGCGAGTTTTGACTTTGCGCCGGTAATCGCTGTGCTGCGCGTCGCGACTCATTTTTCCTTTCTGGAAAGAAAAGCAAACCACGTTCTGGTCGCCGCCTCAATCGAGGCCGGGTCCCACACCGGCGCCTGGCGCCAGTAATCGATATTTCTTAGCAGCGTGGCCACGCCTTCTTCAAACGAAACACGCGGTTCCCAACCAAGCCGGGCTTTGATTCGGGAGATGTCCGCCCAGGTGCAGTCCGGTTCGCCGGGGCGCTTGGGCACGCGCACCACCTCGCCGCCGAGTAATTCCACCAGTCGGTTGACCGGCTGCGGATTGCCCGCGCCGAGGTTGTAGATTTCATTGGTTCGCTCGCTCTTTGCCGCCAGGTAAAAAGCCCGCGCTACGTCCGTAACGTAGAGAAAATCGCGACGCTGAGTTCCATCCCCAACGACCGTGAAAGGCTTGGCGGCGAGTTTCTGCGCGAGGAAAACACCGAAGACGGCCCCATACGCGCCGGAGGTTTTGGAACGGGTGCCATAGGCGTTAAAGATGCGGAGGGAGTTGACGGGCAGCTGGTACACGCGGCCCCAGTGCAGCACCGCCTCTTCTCCCATGTATTTGCTCAAGGCGTAAGGATATTCGGGACGGATCGGCGCGCGTTCCGTCGTGGGAAGCTCTTCGGCAATTCCGTAGCAGGACGAGGAAGCGGCATAAACCAGTTTGCGCACTCTCGAGTGCCGCGCTGCCTCGAGCACCCTGATTGTGCCCATGACGTTCGTGGAAACATAATCCACCGGACGGTCAATCGAAGGAACGATGTCGCCAATGCCGGCAAAATGAAAGACAAACTCGACCTGCTTGAAAAGCGGATCGTCGGGCCCGAGGTCGCGGATATCTTTCGCTTCAACCACCAGCCGGGAATCGCCTTTGTGGTGGGCCAGGTTCTCCAGACGGCCGCCGAGCAGGTTGTCGATCACATGGACGCGATGCCCCTCCTGGAGCAGCAGGTCCACCATGTGACTGCCGATGAATCCCGCCCCTCCCGTGACCACCGCAAGCTTTTGCGCGCTCATTTGAGGCCAAGCTTTTTTACCATCCGCACATTGACAAACTGGTCATCGGTGAGGGTGTTGCCGGCAAACTTGCCGGACTTGAACGCCTGGCACAAATCCCGGACCGCGTCCTGAATATTCCTCCTGGGATGCCAGCCCAGTCTGATGGCGATCTTTTTGGAGGAGACATGATACGACCGCGGGTCATTGGACGAAGTGGTCTCGATACGGATCGGTTTTTTCTCCGGCATTTCTTCTTCGACAACTTCCCGAACAATGTTCGCGAGTTCAGAGACGGTTTGGTTCTGATACGCCGCGTTAAAAATTTCGCCGGCCACCAATTCTTTCGGCGCGGTGAGCAGCTGGACGTACAGTTCACAAACGTCGTCGATGTGGATATTAGGCCGCTTTTGCTCGCCGCCGAAGACGGTGATAACGCCCCGATTCACGGCGTGATTCGTAAGAATGCTGACCGTCAAGTCGAAGCGCATCCGTGGAGAATAGCCGCATACCGTCGCGGGTCGAATGCTGACCGCGGGAAAATCGGGAGACTGGTGCCGGAAGAGGACCGGTTCGCAAAGACCTTTGTATTTGTTGTAGTCCGTCAACGGCACCAGCGGGTGCTCCTCCGTGACATCCGGCGCGTCGCTGACGCCGTACACCGAGCTGCTGGAAACATAAACGAATCGTTCCACGCCGGCGTCCTTGCTGGCTTCGACCAGCGGCTCAAAACACTCGTAATTGATTGTCCGGCTCAGCGAAGGATCGAGATCAAAACTGGGATCGTTCGAGATGCAGGCCATGTGAATGACATAAGCCACCCCTTTCAAAGTTCGGGCGTAAAGTTTGATGTCGCGAATGTCACCGGCCACAACCTGAAGATTCGGACGCTTCGGCAAGCCCCCCGAACCAAACAGCATCAAATCGTAAACGACAACCTCATAGCCCGCTTGCAGCAGCTTGGGCACGAGCACACATCCCTTATATCCGGCGCCGCCGGTGACTAATACTTTCTTCACAACAGAGGGGAGAGGGTAGGAATTTCGACCAGCCTGTCCAGTGAAATTAGCGTCGGTCCGCCTCCTTGCGGGGCCGCTCTGAGCTCGGAAGTTCCTTGGACTTGATTCGCGCGGACGTGACTGTCCGCGCCCTCCGCCAGGCGTTTCATGGGCAGCTTTCCACGACCTCACAATCGCGCATCCGAACCCTGAACCGGCCACGACGAACTTTTGTTGCATATGCAACAAAAGATTGCACCGGTCCAATGGAGAGGGATGAGGGCTCGATGAATCGGCACACAACGCCGACACGACACGCAAACCAAGACATTGCCAACAGCCGCACCCGGTTGACTTAAGGGCTTGCAGTGGCTATTTTTGACACACTTAAGGTCGAAATGCGAGTCGGGGTAAATCGAGCAAGGAGCCGCGCAAAACGGTGCGCAGATTTCCGCAAAGGATTCACACTGGTGGAGTTGTTGGTGGTGATCGCCGTTATTGCCATTCTGGCCGCGTTGCTTTTACCTGCATTGACGAAAGCCAAGGAACGCGGCAAGCGCACCAAATGTATATCGAATCTGCGACAGTTCGGCATCGCTCACACGCTTTACGCGGACGACCATGCCGGCACGCCTTTGGAAACGTGCGAAGTGGATCAAAGTGGACCGGCCCGCCTCCCCCCGGTGGTAATGATACGGCGCAGACCGGAAGCGGACTTCCTCAGCGTGGAAGCGCTGGCCCCTTACCTGCCAGGGGTTCGTGTTGCGCCGGGCGACGTGGAGGTGGGCGGCATCTGGTGGTGTCCAAGCACACGTCAAGATACGCAACGGGAGCTGAACGACGTTGTCAATTTCTGGGGCTATTTCAATTTCTCCTACAGCTACTTCGGGCGGGTTGATCTCTGGCGGCCGGGACAAGCGACCCAGCCGGATGATTTGACCGCCAAACAACTGCGCACTGATCGGCTGTTGATGAGCGACGCCTTGGTGTGGTTTGATTACGGAAAGCGCTGGACCTACAATCATGGAAAGAAATCAGGGATTCTTCAGGATCCTGGCCCTCCCGGCTTCGACGGACTGAACCAGCTTTACGGTGACGGGCGGGTCATTTGGAAGTCAGCGAAACAGTTCGACCTCCCGGCGTTGTATGCTCGAACCGGAACCAACGGCATGGTAAAAGCGACCGCAGGCGGAATCACCTTTTATTGAGCCGAGAGCCGAGGGTGCGGGAAAACCGCCGGCTTTTATTTCGTTTCAATCCGGAAACCGGCGCTCAAAGCGTCCTGATAAAACATTTTCACCGTGTCCAGCGAGTATTCCGCGAGATCTTTCCCAACCAGGGAGAGTTTATTCAGGATGTCGTGAGTGACGGTGATCACCTGACAGCCAACAGCCTCTGCGTGGAAGATATTCAGCAGTTCACGGGGACTGGCCCAGATCAGTTCGGCTTGCGGATTGGTTTTCAAAAGCTCGACGGCCTCTGCCATGAGGGGCACTGGATCGCGGCCGGTATCCGCGATGCGACCGGCGAAAACTGAAATATAACTGCGCGTGTCCGGCGACAAACAATGAAGCACCTCTTTCACCTGCGCGCTGGTCAGTAAGGCGGTAATGTTCAGTTGCACGCCGGCTTGAGCCAGCCGCTGAATCAGTTTGCCAGCGAACTCCCGACGGGTGTTGGTGACCGGGATTTTGACGTAAACGTTTTTGCCCCACGCCGCGATTTCCCGCGCTTGTTTTTCCATCTCCGCAAACTCATCGGAAAACACCTCAAACGAAATCGGCCGACCGCCGACGACATTGAGGACTTCGCGGGCAAAGGCGCGATAGTCAGATATGCCTGCCTTCCGCATCAGAGTCGGATTGGTCGTAAAACCCTTTATCAGCGGGTTCCGGCTCAGGTTGGAAATGACCTTGAGGTCGGCGCCATCCGCAAAAATTTTCACCTTTAACTCATTCAGCGGCTTCATAGATGTTCAACGCTGCACAATATAGCTCAATTATTGCGGAAGGATAATGCTCGCAGCCTCCTGGAGGGATGTCACCACAAAATCAGGCGGATCGGTCAGCCGCTCGGCGTAGCCGTAATCCACAAAAATGGTTTTGCATCCGGCGGCCTTGCCCGCTGAAATATCGCGCCAACGATCGCCGACGATGAACGAACGGTTCAGGTCAATCGACCATTCCCGTGCCGCTTCCAGCAACATGCCCGGCTTCGGCTTGCGGCAGGCGCACTCGTCCTTATCCGCATGGCAGCACACTTTAATGTCGTCGATTGGCAACAAAGCGCGGAGCTTCTCATGAATTCGCTCCAGCACTTCGCGGCTGACCGTTCCCGCCGCGATGTCGGGCTGGTTCGTGACCACGATCAAAAGAAAACCGGCTTTCCGCAAACGCGCGACCGCCTCAGGCACGCCCGTCAGCAACTCAAACTCTTTGGCCGACGTGGGCGCGCAGGGCCGGCCATTCCGGATCATCGAGCGATTCAGCACGCCGTCCCGGTCGAGAAACACCGCACGCTTCATGCGAGCGAACGTTTGGCCCTTTCCAGGCCCTCCCATTTGTTGGCTTGAAGCATGACGCGCGGGTGCGAGACCAGACAATGCCAGACCACTGCTTGAAAGGATTCGGCGTGGGGCGTAATCGTGCTGGATTCGATCGTGGGCACAATCAAAACCAGGTCACCTACTTTCTTGGTATAACCGCCGTCACGGCCCACGATACCCAGAATTTTCAGACCGCGTTTTTTTCCTTCTTCAAGCGCTCGAACGATGTTCGGGCTGACATTGCGCTCGGCGTCGCCTCCGCCAACCGAAAACACGAGGATGGCGTCCTTGGGTCCAGCGCGGCTGGTCCGCAGCCAGGCTTCAAAAACCGTTGGCCAACCTTCGTCGTTCGTGCGGGCGGTCAGTTCCGCAACGTTATCGCACGGGCTGTAAGCCTCGATGCCGGCCAGTTTGCGAAAATCATTTACCGCATGACTGCAGTTTGCCGCGCTGCCGCCAACCCCCAACAAAATCAGTCGTCCCCCTCTCTCGCGCAAATGGGCAAGTTCCTCCGCCATTTTTTCGATCAATTCATGGTCAAGTGCCGCGGCAATCTGCCGGACCTGCTCCAGATATATCTGCGCGTGTGTCATGAGGAAGACGCTATTAACATGGTTTCGGCGCTTTGCCAATCCTGCCCGTTTCAGACTTCTGCCATGATTTGCCGCGCAATCTCCTCGCCAATGGCCAGCGATGCCGTGGCCGCGGGACTCGGCGCGTTAAGGACATGCAAAGCGCGACGGCGGCGAACAAAGCAAAAGTCCTGCACCAATTGACCGTCGGGCGACATGGCCTGCGCCCGCACACCGGCGCCGCCCGTTTCCAGGTCCTCCCCGCGTATCTCCGGAACCAGCCGTTGAAGCGATTCGCAGAAAAGTCGTTTGCTGAATGAACGGCACAGCTCTTCCCAGCACATGCGCTTGTGCTGCGCCATAAATCGCCGCAAGCCGGAGAAACTCAAAGCATCGCATAAATCGCGCAGGTTGATGTCGGTCTTGCGATAGCCTTCGCGGGCGAGCGCCAGCACGGCATTCGGCCCGGCCTCAATGCCGCCGTGAATCAAGCGCGTGAAATGAACGCCGAGAAATG
>QHOP01000634.1 GCA_003219345.1 Verrucomicrobiota bacterium | reverse complement strand
TTGCCATGAACGGTGGCGAGACTCCGTCGAGCCTAATTTGTATCCAATTGGAGATCCGGGGCTCGACGGAGTCTCGCCCCACCCGGTTCACGGGAGGATTCGTGCCGCTTTCCAAAACCACGCCAAACCCGTTATCTCTTCCACTCCAAAATTTGCCGGTCCGCCAGCAGTCGCGTGCGCAATGTGCGATAATCCACGTTCTGCGCGGCACATCGGTCGTCAATGGCGAAACAGGCGGCGGTCGCGGCGGACTGCCCGAGGATCATGAACACCGGTTCCATGCGAATCGAGCCGTAGGCAATGTGCGTCGCGGAAAGGCAGATTGGCACAAACAAATTCTCGCACTCGCCTGCCTTGGGAACGATGGAGCGGTACGAAATCGGATACGGCTTCATCGGCGGCACCTGAACGTCGCCCTCGTTTTCCACGTGGCTGTTCTTCATGATGCGTTGGCAGTTGTGCGAATCCATGTTGTAAGCCGCCAGACCGATGGAATCCGCCGCCACTTCCTGGCCGCGGCAGTTGTGCTCGGTCATGATGTAATCCGCAACCATCCGGCGGGCTTCGCGGACGTAAAGCTGGTTGGGCCAGCCGCCGGTGTCGAGGAACTCGTCCTTGCACAAGCCGAACCGTTGCATCTCGGCGCGGATGTCTTCCGGCACCCGCGGGCTGGTGGTGAGAAAGTGGATGAAACCGCGCGTGTAATCCTCGTGCTCCTTCCAGATCCTCGCGCGGGCGCTGTACCCGCCGTCGGGGTAATCGTAGTTCATCCCGATGAAATCTGTCGAGAAACCGCCGTTGTTGTTGATGTCGGTCTTTTCATTCGGCATCCAGATGGGATTCCAGAATTCGGCGAGCTTCGGCTTTTTGCCGGCGGCGACGAGCGCTTCGAGATAGCGCGCGAGCAGTTCGTAAAGTCGAAAATTGTAGGTTTGCACGCGCCAGTCGCCGTCGCCGGGCACGCCACCGTCGCCCGGTTGAATGAACGGCAGGAGGCCGCTGCTCGGATCACCTGGTCTCACGTAAGGATCCACCGGCACAATGAACTGGTGCTTCGGCGTCCCGGCGCGAATGCCGTCGAGCGTTTCGCCGTATTTGGAATTCGACTCGCGTCCGACGAAATAGGAAACGCCCGCCTTTGCCATCAAATCGCCTTCGTAAGTCGCGTCAATGAACATTTTCGCGCGAAAAATTTTCCCGCCTTCAGCGACGATCTCGACGACGCGTGTTCCTTCCTTTTTCACTGCAGCCAGTCGCTGTTGAAGGTAAACGGGCGTCCTCGCTTCGTTGATCATCTGGAAAAAAATATCTTCGGCGACGTGCGGCTCGAATGTCCACAAGGTAGCGTCCGGCCCGTTCAACGCGCTGGCTGCGGCCTGGCCGCTGCCTCGTCGGGCGAAATACCCGTCGGCTGCTTCGCGCGTCCAGGAGGAGGGCTGTCGGTAGTGTGCTGCGACTCGCCGGTAAAATTCACGCGAGATGCCGCCGATGGCCGCCTTGTTGCCGATGTCCGTCGCGCCGAGGCCCCCCGAAGTCAAGCCGCCAAGATGCCGTCCGAATTCCACGACGACGGCCACCTTGCCCATCCGCCTGCATTGCACTGCGGCCGCCACGCCGCCCGAAGTGCCGCCGTAAACGCAGATGTCGGATTCAATGATCTCGGCTGACTGGAGATCGAACCCTCGAAGACAGAGGAAAAGAAAACAGCCCAATCCGACGAGATGAGCTCCATCAATCAATCTAGACCTTCGCTTGGCCCGGCGAATCTTTTTTCAGCGGCGTGAAGTTGCCCTTCTCGCAGCAATGCACGAATCCTTCCGTGACGGCCTTTAATTCCTCCCAGCGGGCGCGGATGGTTTTGGACTCTTGTCTGGTAATCTGATTGTCGGTGGCGGCGGTGGCGATGACCGCGAGCAAATCGGCGAATTCCTGGACGATCTGGTTGGTCGCGGGCATCAGGTGAATCGGGTGCGGCCAGGTCGCCTTGGGGTTTTTGATGAAAAAGCCGCCCGCCTGCTCGCAAATCCAATGGACGATCCGCGTGTCTTTGGTGCAACGCACGAGCGCTTCGATGCGGTCGAGCGGATTGGCTGCGCCGCTGCCGGTGCCGTCGTCCGGCTCGGCCCATTTGTAAATCATGGAGAGCGACAGGCCGAGCGCGGTGGCGATCTGTTTGGCGCTGTTTTTTTGGAAAACTTCCTGAAGCAGTTCGTGGGATTCCATGCGCCAATCCTAGCAAATCCGAAGGCCGGACGGAAGCGCAGAGTTACAAACCCCTGACGACTTTGTAAATGATCCCGCCTCCGGCACCTGCTATTGATGGCGCGGTGAATGAAAACCCCGACGCCCATCAAAGCAGAGGTGGATAGCGTGTCCAACGGACGGTCGAACCGTTGGCGGGAGCCGATTTTGGCAGGAATTGATCCCGGCGACTTCCTTTCTGGCTTGCTCGAAGCGGTGTTTGATCTTTTACTGTAACCGACAATCAACCAGGCGGCGCTTATGGAATTCACGATCTATCTCATCTGTTTGGGAGTCGGTTTTGTTTTCACACTGTTCAGCGCGATCT
>QHOP01000633.1 GCA_003219345.1 Verrucomicrobiota bacterium | reverse complement strand
CAAAGTTCCGTCCACAGCCGCGTTCTTCAAATAACTCGCGACCTGCCACGGCGACGGCAAGAGGACAGGCGACCAAATTCTGGCACGAAACGCTGCTTCCCAAAGCAGAAGCAGAGCGGCGAAAAAAGCGGCCGCGAGTAGAAATCGTTTCATCTTGCGCCGATTGCCTCGGCCTGGCCGAGTCTCCTCAAAGCTTTAGTAATTCGCGTGGCATACGCGGCAAGATCGACAGTGTTGATATCGCGTGGACGCGGCAGTTTCACCGGAAATTCTTCGTGGATGCGGCCCGGATGTGGCGAAAAAAGCAGGACGCGGTCGCCCAGGCATGCCGCTTCACGGACATTGTGCGTGACAAAGACGATGGTTTTGCGGCGCGCGCTCCAGATTTCCTGAATATCGCCATAGAGTTGCTCGCGAGTGAGCGCATCAAGAGCAGCGAACGGCTCGTCCATGAGAAGCACGCGCGGGTTCGGCGCGAGCGCGCGAGCGAGCGAGACGCGTTGCTTCATTCCACCGGAAAGCTCATGAATGTTGGCATGTTCAAACCGGCTAAGGCCGACGAGTTCGAGATAATATTTGGCGACGTCACGCCGATCTTTATTTGTCAGAGTCGGCTTGAGCTTGAGTCCGAAGAGAACATTTCCAAAGACGTCCAGCCACGGAAAAAGCGCCGGTTCCTGAAACATCACGAGCCGTTCCCGGCCGGGCCCTGTAACTGGTTTGCCGTCCGCTCGCACAGTGCCGCCGTCCGGTTTTTCCAAACCAGCGATGATATTGAGCAACGTCGATTTTCCGCAGCCACTCGCGCCGACGAGACAGACAAATTCGCCTTCCGCGACATTCAGGCTTACTCGGTCCAGCGCTAGCACCGTGCCCGATGCGCTTTGAAAATTCTTCGACACGTTCTCGATCGCGAGCTTCGAGGGCGCGATGACCTCGAGCTCCTCGCTCACTGAAGAATGGTGGCGGGCGGCTCGGCGCATTACGGATTCTCAATCAGCTTCGAGGTGTCCGTCGAGCCTTTTAGAAAACCGGCATCTTTTCCATCCTGCACGGATTTTGCAATCAAATCGCGCGATACTTCGCTTGTAAATTGAATCCGCTTCCACGCCTGCGCGACCGCATCCGGCGCGAAGTCGGCCCGCGTTTCTGCCTTTAGTTCCTCGATCAATAGCCTCTGCGCTTCCCCCTCATTCTCCTGAATCCATTTCGTCAGCTCCACGTTTGCGGCCGCGATTTTCTTCGTTAAATCGCGCCGATCACGCACGAACTTCGCTGGCTCGACGGTCCAGACGGCATCAACAGACACTTTTTGAAAAAGCGGGAGCTGATCCGGATTCGCTGTCGGGATCACCGTCACGTCGCCGCCGGTTTGGGTGACATTGAATCCGTGTGCTTTTAGCCACGCCCGGCAGGAAATGTCCTGCGTATTGCCGAGTTGCGGCGTGGCAATTTTCTTGCCGCGAAAATCAGCTGGGGTTTTGATGGGCGAATCGGTCTTTACAACCAGGGCCGCACCAGCATTGGCTGCGCCGGAAATGACACGGATCTCCTCCCCGTTTGATTTGAAGTACGCGTTGAGAGCGGGACTCGGACCGACGTAGGTGATATCGAGCGATCCGGCGAAGATCGCCTCCATGGCCGAAGGCCCTGCATTGTAAGTGAACCACTGGATCTCGACATTGGGGCCGAGACGCTGCTCAAACCAGCCTTTGCCCTGACGCGTCAAGGCGTGAGCAATTACACCCTGGGCGTGCGTGATGTTCGGGAAATGCCCAAAACGAATCGCCGTTTTTTCTTCTGCGCGGGCGGTTTGCACGAAAAGCGCAAGCGTCCCGATAACCGCTATCAATGTTTTTGTCTTCATAGTTTTGTTTTCAATAGGAGAATGTCATTTGAGATAGGTGAAGTCAGCATGATCGCCCCGCCGAGATACGAGCTCGCTTTAATTCGTTCGAACTAGAACATCAATTGCACACGGCCGATGACTTCATCGAATTGATCCTCGCCAAACTCCGGATTCGCTTCGCGGAAATCCGACCAGGTATGAATATAATTGACCATCAGCTTGAGGTCGTCGCCGTGGATGTAGTAGTTGAGACCGCCGGTAATGGAATGGATCCCGTCGCTGCCCCTTTGCCCGGGATTTAAATCCTGCCACTGAACCGCAGCTTGAAGCTTCTTCGGGATCAGGAAATAGGCTGCCGTTATGTAGTATCCATTCGTTGTAAAGTCGGCAAACCCAGGTGGCACACCGTTCACGGTGCGACCGTTCACTTTTTCTTGAAGGTATTCACCAATTAAATCAAACGGACCAAGTTTGAGCCAAGCGTCCACGCCCCACGCCGTTCTTTCATCCGCTCCCGGCAGGACGAACGGCGAGAGGGACCCGTCAGCGTTGACCAACAGGTTCAATGTTGATGAAATATTTGTTCCCGCGTCATCGCGACTGTTGAGAACATCGGCGCCAAGTTTGAGATAGGATCCTTTACCGAAGAAGTCTTTGAACAGGGTCGACTCCAGTCGGCCGACATACATGAAGTTATTGTTGTCGTTAACGCTGACGTTGCGTCCGTTCCCGTTGAAGATGCCAGCGTAATACGTCAGCAAATCCTTCTCATCGGGCCAAATGTTCGTGAACGGCTTTCCCCAGAGTTGAGCACCGATCTGCCGGTCGGGCGTGATCGCCCCAGTAGGCAGACTGCGCTCGATAATGATCAGG